>JANLSI010000805.1:0-1697 GCA_031362345.1 Pseudomonadota bacterium | reverse complement strand
GGTCGATATCCATACCCACTACGACGGTCAAGCGACTTGGGACCCGGTGCTGTCACAATCCCTGCGCCACGGGGTCACGACCCTCATGATGGGCAATTGCGGGGTCGGCTTCGCGCCCGCCAAACCTGATCGTCGCGACTTTCTGATCGAACTGATGGAAGGCGTCGAAGACATCCCCGGGGTGTCGCTGCGCGCCGGCCTGCCATGGTCCTGGGAATCCTTCCCGGAATATCTGAACGCGCTGGATGCCATGCCACGCAGCTTTGACATCGCTACTCAGCTTAGCCACGGCGCGCTGCGCGCCTATGTGATGGACAAGCGCGGCGCTGACAACGAAAGTGCCACACCAGCCGATATCGAAAAGATGGCCGCCCTGACCTTGGATGCCATGCAGGCCGGCGCCTTCGGCTTCTCCAGCTCGCGCACCGCAGTGCATATTGCCGTTGATGGTCGCCCGGTGCCCGGCACTTACGCGGCCGATGACGAACTGATCGCCCTCGCGCGCGCCGTCAAGGCCAGCGGCCGGGGCTTGGTGGAGCTCGTACTGTCAGGCGTGGCCGGTGAGGACAGTGCGGCCCTCGATCGCGAAATGGCCATGCTGCGGCGGGTCGCGGAAGGCTCAGGCGCGCCGGTCATGTTCCTGCTGGTGCAGCAACTCGGTGACGCCCAGCAGTGGCGCCGTCAGTTGGCGGCCTGCGACGACGCGGCCAAGGCGGGTCTCACCATTATTCCCCAGGTCTCAGGTCGACCGATTTCCATCCTGTTCTGCTTCGAAGGCGAGCATCCGTGGAAATTCATGCCCAGCTACCAGGCCATCGTCGATCTGCCGTTTGCCGAGCGCTACGCGCGCCTGCGCGACCCGGCCTTTCGCGCGCAGTTGTTGAGCGAACAGGATCCCAACGAACAGGGCTTCTCGATGCTGTACAAGAACCCAGCGTTGTGGGACTACACCTACCCGGCCGGCAGCCCCATCAACTACACGCCGGATCCGGACAATTGCATCGCCAAGATTGCGGCCCGCGAAGGGCGCTCGCCGTGGGCCGTGGCCTATGACCTGCTGCTGGAAGATAACGGCCAGTCCATCCTCATGTACGCACTGACCGGTTATGCCGATGGCAATACCGATGCCGTGCGTGAAATGGTAACCCACCCGCGCAGCGTACTCGGCCTGTCCGATGCCGGTGCCCATGTGCGCTTGATCGCCGACTATGGCGTGCATACCTACATGCTCAGCCACTGGGTACGCGATCACGCGGCAGACGATCCAAAACGCCTGCCCTTGGAATACGTGATCAAGAAGCTGACCGGTGACAACGCCGATCTGTATGGCTTCCACGATCGGGGGCGGCTGGCGGTGGGCCTGCGCGCCGACATTAATCTGATCGACCTGCCTAATCTTGCCGCTGGCCGACCGCATATGGTCTATGACCTGCCGGCCGCCCAGGCGCGACTCGATCAGTCGGTGCAAGGCTATGTCGCGACTTACGTGAAGGGCACGGTGGTGCAGCGTAACGGCGAAGATACCGGTGCCCGGCCCGGCCGTTTGGTACGCAGCGGCCAAACTGGCAGCGCAACGGATACACGAACGCTTGCTGAGCGCTCGGCATCTGCTGGCTGATAGGTCGCCGTGGCACTTTACGTCTCGCGCGGCAGTTTGTCGCGCGAGACTTCCTTGAACCACGAGGGGGCGCTCGCCC
>JANLSI010000798.1:0-4254 GCA_031362345.1 Pseudomonadota bacterium | reverse complement strand
GGCTGAATGAATGGGGTTCGCCGCGCAGAAAGCTTTCGCTCTGTCGCGAGGTGAAGCGCAGGAACGCACTTACCTGGCGCCCACTGCGCCGCCACAAGGCTTGTGACAGGCCGAATTCACCACCGTGGGCGCGGGTCTTAGCGTCCAGCACTGCGAATTGCTCCTCAACAAGTCGTGAGCTGTAGATCGAATAGCGCCCTGACAGTTCAGTGCCAAAGCGATTCAATGGCGTGCGCAAACGGACATCGAAATCGTGCAGACCCGAAGATTTACCGAACGCGAAGTCGACTTGATCGCCGCGCCCCAATAGGTTGCGCACACCGCCCCCGACTTCGCCGCGCACCTCGCCAGCGCTCGGCGAACGATCATTGGCGAGGCGCAGGCTTGTGCTGAATTGCGCGCCTTCCTCGACCGTCACGTTCAACACATTGCGGCCCGGCGCCGAGCCGGGCTTGAATTCGGCGCGCAGATTCTCCACCACTTGTTCAAGCAGCAGCAGGCGCAGATTGTCGTTCAGGCGATCGACATTGAGTGGCGCGCCTAGGCCCGCGCTGAGCCGCTGTCGCAGGTAATCTGCCGACACGCGTTTGGCACCGATGATCTCGATGCGCTCGATGCTGCCTTCGACGACTTCGATGCGCAGCGTGCCGCTGTCGAGATCCTGATTCGGGATGACCGCGCGCGAGGTGCGAAAGCCCGCCGCCGCATACGCATCGTCGATGCGCTTGCGCAGCGTCTGCAGATCTTCGTCAGTGATAGCGCGACCGGCGTAATCGGCGCCAATGGCATCGAGCGTGCTGCCTGCAATCGCGCTATTACCGCTAAACATGACACGGGCGAAGGTGGCCGTGACCGGCGCGTCAGCCAGCACCGCCGCCAACGGCGCGAGCAACAGCGCCAAGCCGATTGCAGGTCGGAAAGTGTTCATGGCGTGCGGGTCTCGAAGCCCGTTGTGAGAGCTCACGCGCCACCCGCAGGGGGAGCAGCGCGTGGCAGCAAATCAGAGGGGTGTGACGACTCAGCGAGCGCGCAGATGGCCGCCGCGGATCTGTCCAGATTCGGCCCCGCTCGCGGCACCGGCCGACACTGTCTGAGCCTCGCCAGATACCGCCACATCGGTGGCCGGCTCGATGCCGTCCAGCAGTGCTTCGCCAGCGCTTTCGATATAGTCCGTTACCCCTGCCGAAGCCGCGCTCATATCCACCGCCGGGGCGCCACTCTCGCCAGCCGGCGCCATGTTGTAGAGCATCACATTGGGCTCGGCAGGTGCTTCATCGAGATTGCGCTGCGCCGCCAGTTGCGCTTCTTCGTCAGTCAAATTCAGGATCTGGGTGTCGTTGACCGTCACGCTATCGGTCACGATCGGGTTGTTCTCCGTACCGTTTGCGGCCATTTCATCTTCATCGCTATGCCCGCCCAGCGTGCGAATGACTTCAGGCTCCGCTTCCTCACCGACCACGTCATCCGCAGGAAGCTCATCGACCACGTTCGTCGTTTCGTCAGACGGCGGCGCTGCGTCGTCGGCAAAACTGACCGGCACGAATCCAGCGATGGCTATCGCGAAAATCATCGCGCGTGGGTGTTTCAGCCATTCGTTATTGGACATGTTCATGTCTCTCCACAGGATAGGTTGCGGGGTCGGTGATAAAGGCAGCTTCAAGCTCGTCGAGATGGTAGGGCGGCGCGGGCACAGGCGGCAATCCCGATCTTGCGCTGTTAGCGCCAGTACCCCTCAGTGCAATAGATCGGCCGCCCACAGCGGCTCCGACATGGCCGAAAACTGCTCGCGCAATTCGAGTACATGGCGTTCCCAATAAGCCTGCGTGTTGAACCATGGAAAGGCTCGCGGGAAAGCCGGGTCGTCCCAGCGCCGGCCGAGCCAGGCGGCGTATTGCAACATGCGCAGGGTGCGCAAGGGCTCGACCAGTGACAGTTCGCGCGGATCGAAATCGGCGAACTCGTGATAGCCCTCCAGGATGGCGGCAAGCTGGCTGCGCTGTTCCTCCGGATAGCCCGACAACAGCATCCATAAATCCTGTACCGCCGGTGCCATGCGCGCATCGTCGAAGTCGACGAAGTGCGGCGCGTCGTCGCGCCACAACACATTGCCGGCATGGCAATCACCATGGACGCGCCGCCACACCACGCCCTCGCACTGCGCGAAGCGTTCGCTGCACAGCCGCAGCAGATCGTCCGCCAGACTGCCATAGGCAAGCTGCAGATCAGCCGGCAGACAATGGGCCTTCACATATTCCACACTCTCGACACCGAAGCCTTGCACGTCGATGGCGGGACGATGGCGAAACGGGTGGCCGAAACCGACGGTGTGCATGCGCGCCAGCATGCGACCCATGGTCGACAGCGCATCACGCTGATCGAAATCCGGTGCGCGCCCGCCACGCCGCGGAAACAGCGCAAGACGATGCTCGCCGATAACATGCAGGCTGCGCTTGGCATCCTTGCCCAGCGGCGCCACCACCGGCAGGCCCTGGCGCGCGAGTTCAAAAGTAAATTCGTGTTCTTCGCGGATCGCTGCATCGCTCCAGCGTTGAGGGCGATAGAACTTCGCGATCAGAGGCGTGTCGTCTTCAACACCCACCTGATAGACGCGGTTCTCGTAACTGTTCAGCGCCAACAGGCGCCCATCGGTGACATAGCCCTGCGCTTCCACTGCCGCCAGAATGAAATCCGGCGTCAGGGCTTCGAAAGGATGCAGGAGCGTGGCGTTCAGCGGCGCAACTTGGCGGCCAGCGCCGCGACCTGGTCAAGTACCGGCAGTACTTGCTCGTTGCTTTCGGACGGCAGACCGTAGACCAGATAGGAATAGCCCAGCGCCATTTGTGCGCGCGCTTGCGCTTCGTCCAGCGGCGCATAGAAATAGGACAAGGTGATGTCCTCGTAGCGACGGCCACGGCGCGCGCAGGCCTCCTGCAGACTCGCGATGGTCGCGCCACCCTGGCGACCGCCGACCGGCAGCCAGCCATCGGCATACTCAGCAACCCGATCGGCGATAAATTTCGAATTGGCACCCAGCCAGATAGGCGGCCCGCCGATCTGCACCGGTTTCGGATAGGACCACAGCTTATTGAAGTCAACGAACTCCCCGTGAAACTCCGGCTCGTCCTCGCGCCAGATAGTCTTCATCGCCAGGATGCGCTCGCGCACCACCCGCCAACGGGTAGCGAAGCTCACCCCGTGGTTCTCGATCTCCGGTTTGTTCCAACCGGCGCCGACGCCAAAGATGAAACGCCCGTTCGACAGGCGGTCGAGAGTCGCGACTTCCTTGGCCAGCGAAATGGGATGTCGTTGCGAGACCAGGCAAATGCCGGTGCCGAGATGAATGCGTTCGGTGACGGCCGCACAGGCAGCGAGTGCGACGAAAGGGTCATAGGTACGCAGATAGGGTGCCGGCAGCTTACCGTCGGCAAAGAACGGCGAATGGGTGTCAAGCGGGATATGGGTGTGTTCGGGCAGGAACAGACCATCCAGACCGCGCTCCTCCACTGCCCGCGCCAGTGTCGTGGGCTGCATGGATTTATCCGTCGCGAACATGATGACGCCGACGCTGACCTTGCTCATGGCCTTCTCCGCTGCGTGATACTCATCTCGTCGATCATCATAGCGCGCGCGACAGCCGGCGCAGACTCAGGTTTCCCGATAGACCACGGCGCCCTGGGCGCGGAACTCCAGTGCCTTGTCCTGCATACCGCGCTCCAGCACGTCCGCTGAATCGCTCACGCCCTGGGCCGCAGCATACTCGCGCACTTCCTGGGTGATCTGCATAGAACAGAACTTCGGCCCGCACATCGAGCAGAAATGCGCGAGCTTATGCCCTTCCTTAGGTAAGGTCTGATCGTGAAACTCACGGGCGCGGTCGGGATCGAGACTGAGATTGAATTGATCTTCCCAGCGGAAATCGAAACGCGCCTTGGACAGTGCATTGTCTCGGATCTGCGCACCCGGATGGCCCTTGGCGAGATCGGCGGCGTGGGCCGCAATCTTGTAGGTGATGATGCCTTCCTTGACATCGTTCTTGTCCGGCAAACCGAGATGTTCCTTGGGCGTCACGTAACACAGCATGGCGGTGCCGAACCAGCCGATCATGGCCGCGCCGATGGCCGACGTGATGTGGTCGTAACCCGGTGCGATGTCGGTGGTCAGTGGGCCTAAGGTGTAGAACGGCGCCTCACCGCAGACCTCGAGCTGTTTGTCCATGTTGGCCTTGATCATATGCATAGGCACGTGACCGGGGCC
>JANLSI010000780.1:0-1789 GCA_031362345.1 Pseudomonadota bacterium | reverse complement strand
TCGCCATCGTCGAAAATGCAGCGCCGGTGCCGGGCCCTGATCAGCTATTGGTGCGAAATATTTACCTGTCGGTCGAACCGGCCATGCGCGGCTGGGTAGCGGACGTCGGTAATTATTCGGCGCCGGTCGAGATCGGCGCGGTGATGCGCGCGCTGACGGTCGGGCGTATCGAGGCGAGTAACCTGGCCGCTTATGCGATCGGCGAATACGTCACCGGCATGTTCGGCTGGCAGGACTACGCGGTGGTCGGCGCGCCGGTTATACAACGCAAGGTCGCAGAACCAGGCTTATCTATCTCGACCGCGCTGGGTGTGCTCGGTATCAATGGCCTCGCCGCTTACTTCGGTCTGCTGGATGTCGGTCAGCCACGCAGCGGCGAGACCGTGGTGGTTTCGACGGCGGCCGGCGCGGTCGGCTCCTGCGTCGGGCAGATCGCGAACATCAAAGGCGCGCGCACGGTCGGCATCACCGGTGGCGCGGCGAAGAAGGCCTTGTGTACCGGCGAATTCGGTTACAGCACCGCCATCGACTACAAAAGCGAGGACGTCGGCGCGGCCCTCGACACGGCCTGCCCCGACGGCGTCGATGTCTATTTCGACAATACCTCGGGGCCCATCACCGACGCGGTCATGTCGCGTCTGAAGGTCGGCGCGCGGGTCGTGATCTGCGGCACGGCCTCGATCGCGAACTGGCATCCAAGCCCGCAGGGGCCGCGCTTCGAACGCGTCCTGCTGACCAAGCGCGCGCGCATGCAAGGCTATGTGATTTTTGACTACGCACCGCGTTACGGCGAGGCCTTGGCCGAACTGACGCCGTGGGTGCAAGCCGGCCGCATCCGCTTTCGTGAGGACATCCTGGATGGCATCGAGCACGCACCGGACGCCATCGCCGGCCTCTATCGCGGCGACAACCTCGGCAAACGTCTGATCAGGATCGCGCCCGAGCACTGAGCGCGCAACTCGGCTTCGACGTGCGGCGGCACCATGCCCCGAGCGCGATAGTCGGCGAGCATCTTGGCTGGAATCTCGTCGTAGTTACCGATCGGTCCACGGCAATCTGCGGCGCCACACAAACAGTTGAAGCGAAATGGGAAGGCGATCTGGGTGACACCGTAGTCGAAATACAGCTCCTCGCCGGCGGCAATGGCGCGACGCGCGACCAGATAGACGATGCCGCCCTCGCTTTGGATATAGGTGTTGGGCGCACAGGCATGATTGACGAAATCGTCTGGCCCACCCGATAAAGCGAAGAATTCGTCCACGCCTATCTGTAGAAAGCCGTCACCCAGGCCGTCCGCAGCGGCGCGCTCGACTTCGAGACGCCGCACCCGTGGCCCGGTGAATTCCATGATACGCGTGCCGGCCGCGACGCCCGCCAGGGCGAACACGCCATGACCACCATGAGAGGTCCTCACTTCGACCTGCGGATAGCGCGTCATTTGTCGTTTTTGTCCTTCATCCAAACCCCTTTCAACACCACGGCACCGCGACCCATGATCAAATCATGGTGTAACCGCCATCCACCGCCCACGCCTGGCCGTTGATATAACTTGCTTCGTCCGACGCCAGATACAGCGCCAATCCCGCCACTTCGGCGGGTTGGATCCAACGTTGCAAGGGGACCGAAGCCTGCAGACGGGCCATCATGTCCTCGGCGCTGGCGCCCAGCGCGGCGGCATGACCGCTCATGAAGTCGCGCAGCATATCGGTCTCGACCACCCACGGACAGATGGCATTAACGAGCACGTTGTGGGGTGCCATTTCCAGCCCCAGGCAACGGGTCAGACCGA
>JANLSI010000775.1:0-2360 GCA_031362345.1 Pseudomonadota bacterium | reverse complement strand
CTGCGGCGCCGGCAGCTGCAGGTGATAAACCACAGCCGGACCATCGACCGGGCGGATCTCGAGCAGATACCAGGCGTGTTGCAGCGGGTTCAAATCCGTCAGTACTGCGCTTGGCGCAGTGCTGTTACCGCCCGTTGTCTGTCGAAAATTTTGCAGCTCAATGATGGAATAGGCGCGCGCTGACGCCGTGGGTACGGACCTGGCATCTGGTTCGGTGGTAGCGGCATCGAGCAGCAGGGCGGTACCGTCGTCCGCCATGACGGTGCTGGCGGTCGACAGCCAAATCGCCAGCATCGTGGCGAGCGCGAGCCGTGCCCTCGTTGCATAGCCAGCCATCATGGCCAAATTGACCCCCAACACCAGCCGCCCGGTGTGGGCAAGGGCGTCACCAAGATATTCAAAGCGATAGTTGCACGTCGGCGTATTGGATAAGCGTGGCAGCACGCGGGAAGGCGCGCGAGCCGCGTGCATGATAGCAGCCGCGATCC
Organism: Pseudomonadota bacterium; assembly: GCA_031362345.1. Classification (GTDB taxonomy): domain Bacteria; phylum Pseudomonadota; class Gammaproteobacteria; genus JADJYF01. Next base: position 1,872 of record JANLSI010000775.1, on the reverse strand, counting down.
GCGTAGCGCGGGGCAAATCTCGAGAATAATCGGTACCCTCGTCGGCGCTGCCTGGCGCGCCTTACGACCCCACACATCGATACTCAGCGTGTGTCACCGCACATTGTGCCCGTTGCAAACCAAGCCCTCTGAATAATTTTGCTGTCTTTGTCAAGGGATGGGGAGTAGGATGTCATCACCAAGCTTAAATGCGCCGCCGAAAATGGCGACGCGCACCCCACCCTAAGCAAGCTTCCCTTTGACACACCTCCTCATCGGCCGCTTCTTTAGAGTCAAGGCATTTGCCGTTTGACGGCGGATCGAGAGGCGGAAGACTTTGTGTCATGGACTCCGAATCTCGCTAAAACTTACAAGACACATCTTTGTGTGAGATTTGAATGAATATATATGTTGGCAATTTAGCCTATGGCGTCACCGACGCCGACCTGCGTGAGCTGTTCTCGGCCTCTGGTGAGGTCTCCAGCGCATCCGTAATCATCGATAAGATGTCGGGTGAGTCCAAGGGTTTCGGCTTCGTCGAAATGCCGAGCAACTCTGATGCTCAGGCTGCGATCAAGGCTCTGAACGAACAACCGCTGAAGGGGCGCAATATGCGCGTCAACGAGGCGAAGCCGCGCGAGCCGCGCGCATCGCGCTACTAAGCGCGAGCGCTCGCTAGAGCGCATGCTGGGGCCGTCCGTCAGGGCGGCCCTTTTTTATGGGCGGCATTTTTATTCCCGCGGTCTTCGCCCTACCCATCGCGACACCGTTTGGTGCGAAGCCCATTCCCCGTCCGTGTTACTTGTCAGCACGCCGCGCACCGCCTAGCGTGGGCTCCTTGCCGCCACATTGCGGCGTCCAGGCATCCATCACCGGGGAACGTACATGACGACTAGCACACCGAAAGAAACCAACGAACGCTGGCTGGCCCGTCTGCTGGGCGGCGACTTCCTGCTGTGGTCACCGAACATCCAAGCCGAAGGCTTTCTGCACTGGGACCGCATCTTCGCCACCCGCACCGTGGGGCGTGGTACACAGGTCCACGACCTGCCGGTCGGCGAGCGCGTGCTCGACGTGCGCTTCGGGGATCAGGGACGCAGCTGCAATACCGACGATCTGATACGCGATGAGCACCTGAGCGGCTTGCTGGTGTTGCACAACGGTCAGGTGCTGCTGGAACGTTACGCCCTTGGCTTGACCCGCGAACTGCGCTGGCAGTCGTCGTCGATGGTGAAATCCATCACTTCGACCTTGGTCGGCGCGGCGCTGCACGACGGCTTGATAGCGAACCTCGACGAGCCGATGACGAAGTATCTACCGGACTTCGCCGGCAGTGCCTACGAGGGCGTAACGGTCAAACATCTGCTCACTATGACGTCCGGCATCAATTGGACAGAAGACTACGAAGACCTGCTGGCCGATGTCGCCGAGCACTACATCAAACCGATCGCGCAGCGGCAGCATGGTTATATCCGCGCCTATATGAAGACGCTGCAACGCATCGACCCGCCCGGCGCACAGTACTACTACAACACCGGCGATACCTTTCTGCTCAGCCTGATACTGTCCACGGCCACCGGCAAGACCGTCGCTGACTATTGCGCCAAAAAAATCTGGGGCCCGTGCGGCATGGAGCAGGACGGCTACTTCATGCTCGAATCCGATGACGGCGATGAGATCACCGGCAGTTGTTGTGGCGCGTCGTTACGCGATTACGGCCGCTTTGGTCAGCTGATGTTGAACGATGGCGTAGCGCCCGATGGCACGCGCATATTGCCCGTCGGCTGGACACGCGAGGCCACTGCGCCCTCGGCGCCAAATTTTCACAAGGACATCGGCGCACGACCGCGCCTCGATACGTCATCCTTCACCGGCTACGGCTATCTATGGTGG
>JANLSI010000774.1:0-2126 GCA_031362345.1 Pseudomonadota bacterium | reverse complement strand
CGTGCCCTGTGACAACGCGTCTGAAAGCGGACATTTGGCAGACTCCCGGGACAAACAATGGAGGGCCATAATTCTACGACCAAATCATTCAGTTCGCGCCCTCGTCGGGGGAGAGGAAATCCGGCATCCAGTTTCGGCGCTATCGAGCGTTGCCGTTGTCGAGTTCGGATGCCACCAGAAATGCGGTCGTTTTCGTCGGGATCCAGGTTCGCAGTGATTGAAACCGCAGGTAGTCCGCAGGAGCAATCGCAGTAACCGGCGGCCACCGGCCTTGGCATTTCACTGGACACTCTCGATGCTAGGGATTTTTCTAGGAAGTTTCGACAGCTTAAGCCAGCAGGCGCGAGTGGCCCATGCCGGGGACAGACATGCGACCACTTTGGATGTGAATGGGAGTACATTCAGTGCCTGGTTCTAACTGTTGACCGCGACCGAGAGCTGCACCGGCAGATAATCCAGAAAGCAGACGATCTCAGGTACGTCGGGTGACGAACGCAAGTAAAACCCGGACTGACCGACAGCTCATGATGTCTTTGTAGCGGTCCGCGCTCGATACGGCTGCAATGCCTGGCGCAACAGCGAAAGGTAGCGCTCGCGCTCTGAGCGTAGCGTCTCGACTTTGCCACCGATCCCCAGGGCCATCGGTGGCTGGCTCGGTGGTGTCGGCATCTCAACCGCGATCACACCGGCGTGAGGATTGACCGTGCCTTCGGTGAAAGCGTAACCCTCGCGCCGGATCTGCTCGAGCTCTTTGAGCAAGTCGTTGACGTTCATACGCAGCTGCGGCTCCTCCTCGGCGTTCACACGCCATAGCAACTGCTGTACTTCAACGTCAGACTTGCGGCTCAACAGGATGCGGCCGGTAGCCGAGCGACACAGCGGCCGCAGCGATCCTGGCTTGATATACCAGGCGGGAACGTCCTGCCGCGGCGACTGCGCCAGGTGGATGTATTGCACATAGATGTCGTTCTGCATGCCTAGCACGACAGCCTGCGCGCCGCTTGCGGCATACAACTCATCGATAAGATGTGACAGACTTTTCTGACTGAATAATTGGTCTTGAACCCAGCCGCCGAATAGCGCGACCCGCAGCGTCGGCTGGTACACCCGGGCATAGCGGTCGTAATCGAGATAGCCGAGCTTCGTGAGGCTCTTGAGCAGCGCCGATGCGCTCGATTGCGGATAGTCCAGGCCCCTGACCACGTCCATGACCGACAGCGGCCGGCGGCATTCGCCAAAAAACTCGAACAGCTCGAGCACCCGCTTGGCCGACTTGATGACGCCATCGATCTCGCGCGTAGCGGCGTGGTCTGCTCGGGAGGGCGCCGGTTTGTCGACTTCTTAACCACCGCAGGTCTCCTACGTTACAAACCGTAGAGTTCGGCCTTGCTGAGGATGCCACTCCGTAGCAGCCGGATCGTGGCCACGTCGACCATCACGCCGTCCACCTTGATAGCGCCGGAACCTTTGGCCTCGGCCGCAGCATAAGCCTCGACCAGCTTGCGCGCTTCCGCGACCTTGGCGGCTTTAGGGCTGAAGGCCTCAAGCGCAAGCGGGATCTGGCTCGGATGAATCGCCCATTTGCCGACGCACCCCAGCGTTCCCGCGCGTCGACACTCTTCGCGATAGCCGTCTTCATTGCGAAAGTCCGCGTAGGGTCCATCCACCGGGTCAATACCCGCCGCGCGACATGCCATCACCAGACGAAAACGCGCGTAGTGCCACATGTCGCCCGGGTAGTCGCTGTTGCTGCCAATCACGGCATCCAAGCTGATGCCCATGGAGGCCGAGAAATCTCCCATGCCAAACACCAGGCACTCGAGCCTATCGGTCGAGCGTGCGATCGAATCAATGTTCTGCATACCCTCGACTTCTTCGATCAGCGCCTCCAAGCCGATTCGGCGTTCCAACTTGAGCTTCTTCTCCATCATCGACAGCAGGCGGTCGGCAAACAGGATATCGGACGCACTCATCACCTTGGTCATCATGATGGTGTCGAGATTGCGCCCAGCGCCTTCGACCACTTCGATGATGTCCTCATAGGCGTACTCGGTCGACAGGTCGTTGATGCGCACGCAGCGCACCTTCTTACCCCAATCGAGGGTGTTGAGCGCTTCGATGATCTT
>JANLSI010000676.1:0-8593 GCA_031362345.1 Pseudomonadota bacterium | reverse complement strand
CATTCGGACATTCAATGACGCGCCTGGGCTTTGCGCTCTGGAACGGAATGTCCGAATGAATTCGGACCCACAACCGGGCCAGGCTCGATGGCGCAGTTGCGGCGCGACCAACACAAGTACAATACACGTAGCATTCGCACCACCATCATCCGAGGAGAAAACCATGGAATTCGGCGTCGCTTTCACTTCGCGCATCGGGGACTACGATCTCGTCGCGCTGGCGGAATCCCTGGGCTTCGATCAGGCCTGGTTCTTCGACTCCCAGATGATCTATTCCGACGTCTACGCGACCATGGCGGTCGCTGCGCGCGAGACGCGCCGCATTCGCTTGGCGACCGGCGTCGCGGTGCCGACCACGCGCATGGCGCCGGTCATCGCCCATTCGATTGCCAGCATCGCCGAACTCGCGCCTGGGCGTGTCGAACTCGGTGTCGGCAATGGCAACACCGCGCGCCTGACCATGGGCCTGCAGCCGGTGCCGCTGGGCCGCATGAAGCGCGAGATCCGCACTATCCAGGCGCTCTTGCGCGGCGAAGCCACCCTGCATGACAGCGAAGGCGAGAGCCATCTCATCCAGCTCCTGCATCAGCACGATGGTTTCATCAATCTCGATCACCGGATTCCGCTGACGCTGTCGGCCTTCGGTGACAAGACCCTCGCCTACTGCGGCGCGGAGTGCGACGCCCATCTGACCTGGCACCCGACCCCGGAAAGTCTGACCGCCAATCGCAAAATAATCGGCGCGGCGGCGATCAAAGCCGGACGCAATCCGGCGTTGATCCCGAGCAAAGCCATCACGCCGCTCGAAATCCTGCGACCGGGCGAAACCGCCGACAGTGCCCGTGTGCTCGACAGCGTCGGCCCCTTCATCACCAATCTCTTGCATGTGATGTGTGAATGGGACGGCGGCCTGCTGCGTTCGAGCCCGAAAATCGCCGATCTCGTCGCGCGTTATCGCGCCTATGTCGCAAGCTTGCCCGCTGATCGCCGCCATTTGATCCTGCACGAGGGCCACCTGGTCTATACGCGACCCGAAGAGCGCGAATACCTGACGGCCGAGATCGCCAGCACCGCCGCCATGATCGGCGAGCCGGATGAAATCATTGCCAATATCCGTGCACTGGAAGCGGCCGGCCTCACCCACTTCGCATTTCAGGTCACCGGCGATCCGGTCGGTCAGATGCGCGCTTTCGCCGACACGGTCATGCGGCGTTACGCTTGATGCCAGCTCGGCGGTCGAGAATAGGTTAGGCGGCATTGGAGACCACGTAGCATTCGTCCGGCGATGTCCGATATCGGTACAGCGTGGCACCCACCCCAGAGCTCGTTACTATGCTGGCCTTCTGGGAGTCTTTCTGGCGGGGATAGTCCTGAGGGTGTGTCTACCCCGCGATAGCGTCCGTTCAAGCCAACAAATGCGAGAGACAGCGGACCGGATGTCGGCCCAGCTTCGCGTCCATGGGTTGGGGAGGGACTGTCGTCAGCCAGTCTCTTTCAGCCTTGGCAGTTCGAATTTCATTCTCGGTCGTGTTCCGGGACGTGGTGTAAAAGTCGCGAGTCTGGGCGCTTAGACTGAACACGTTTCCATCACACCGAGCAGAGATCGCTGCCGGTGGGCAGCGCGAGCCAAGCTTGCTAGGGGCCATAGAGCAGCGATGTCAGCGACTCGCTTCCGGCGTTGCGTGTGATACACACAGTCGTCATCGCGCCAAGCAGTAACGACTATTTGCTTGCCCCCGGCCGACCATATCAAGATTTGCAGACGATCAGGGAATTCCCGCAGCCCGTGTCAAAGCGTCTCGTTTGACAGGATCTTGATCGTGTTCGGCCAGTGCGAATTCGGTACGCGTGCTTCGCCGAAGATTTCCACGGCCATTGAGGCCTGGGCGAGCGAGAGCACCAGGCGCATCAGGCGGGCTTCGGGCCCCGGCATGTTACGCAGGGGAAATCCTTCCAGGTAGTCCATGGCCTCGTCGGCGCGCGGATAGACGGCGTCGTAGAAGCGCTGGATCTCCTCGAACGTGGTGTCGCAACGCTGGTGGCGGCGTTCGTTCTGTCCGGCCACCGCCCAGTAGGGCACGAATTCCTCCAGTTCTTCGAAACCTGCCGGCAGACAGCGCTCGCCTGCCGGGACCGTCACCTGTTTGCTCATGCGCAGGCCTCCAACGCGTCTTCCAAGCTGGCCGAGCCGCCGAACTTCTCCAGCAGATCGATCATGCGCCGGATCAGCACTTCGTTGTCCTGCAGATTCATGAAGTTTTTGGCTCGCGCCGCCACGCCCTTCTGCGTGCGTTCGACGTTGGCGAGATCCTCCAGCACCACATCGGCAAGGCGCGAAATGTAATGCTCCTGATGGAAGGCCTCGCGCACGGACTCGGGCTTGGGCACGAAGAAGCGCATTTGGTAGCGCGTGTAATCGGGGGTGATCGGCCAGATCTCGTGGGTCCAGAAGCCGCCACCGGCAACATCGAGATGGAAGTTCGGAAAGATCTCGTTGATGTCCATCGACCAGGTGTCCGACTTGGCCGGGTTGACCGAGCGATGGGCGCGCAGCGCCTCGGTCTTGTCCGACTGGTGCGCGGCGAGCACGTTTTCCGACTGCATCTGCTTGTACGCGAGTCGTTCGACCAAATGCGCCTCGGAGGGCTGGTAGTCCGGATTGCCGTAGAGCGAAATCGAATGATGCGGCCCGAAGAACTCCGCATTCTGCAAATGACTCATCGGGCACTCGGGCGACGAGAACGTGAGGCCGATGGTTTTCGCGTGCAGTACCGGGATGTGATAGGACTCGCTAAAGGCATCGACCACCATCTTCCAGTTGCACTTGAGATGCGCCTGGATGCGCACCGAGCGCTCGGGATTGGGGTAGGGAATGCCGGAGAGGAAGCGGCCCATGTCGCCAAGGTAGTCGGTCAGGCTGACGTGGTTGTCGGGATTCAGGTTGATAAAGATCCAGCCGTCCCACACATCGCACTGGATGGGCGTGAGTCCACACTTGCTTTTGTCGATGCCGAAGAACTTCTTCTCGTCGCTGATCGCGAGCAGGCGGCCGTCCCCGCCGTAGGTCCAGTTGTGGTACGGGCAGCGGAACATGGTCTTGCGCGAGCCCGACTCTTCCCACACCACCTGGTTGCCGCGATGGGAGCAGACATTGTGAAAGGCGCGGATGACCCCGCCCACACCGTGTGTGAGCAGTACCGAGGCCTGACAGATCTCGACCTCCTTGACGATGTAGTCGCCGACCGCCGGCAGGTCTTCGACCCGCCCCATGATCAGCCACGCGCGGGCGAACACACGGTCGCGTTCGAGTTCGAAGAAATCCTGTGAACGGTAGGGTTCGAGGGATACAGGGCCCGTATCCAGTCCTGCCGCTTGAGTAAAATTGGTCCGCATCGCTCGCTCCCCGTCACCGTTGATCCGTTCTCTTGCGTGGCTGGCCGTGCCGGCGTGTATTGCAGGCGGCCAAAATACAATTTAGAAAGAATACTAATATTGCTTCCAAGTGAATACCGGGCGGACGCGGGCCAGGGCCAGGCGGTGGCGCCGCGCGCGTGGAAGACTCAAGATTAGATGCGACCTGCTGACCCTGCCCACGGAATCCTTTGATGACTACCTCCCTACCATGGCCCCAGGCCCGCGCGCAGCATAAGGCACAGCGTCGCGCGGCCATCCTTGCCGCCGCTGCGGCTCTCATTCGCGAGACTGGTTCGACCGAGTTCTCGGTCGGCACACTCGCCGCGCGCGCCGGCTTGAGCGTCGCCACGCTCTACAACCTCATCGGTTCTAAGGGCAGCATCCTCTACGTGCTGTTGAATCAGCACCTAGACGCCCAGGAAGCGGCTGTCACCACCGCCACGCTCGCCCGTAACCCCTTTACTCAGGCCATCGAAGTGGCAGGCATCGTCGCTGGCGTATTTGTGCGGGACCCCACCTACCTGCGCCCCCTGTGGCGCTATCAGCTCGGCGCCATCGAGCCTGCGCACCGCCCGGCGCTGATGAACCGCGCGCTAGTGCTGTGGGAGCGTTGGCTCGCGCCGCTCGAACAGGGCGGGCGTTTGCCGCTTGGCATCGGTCTGCGCGATCTGGCACGCGAGTACCGCATCTACTTCGCCGGCGCGCTTGATCTGTGGGTGCAGGATGAGCTCGACGACGGGCAGTTCCTGGCCCAGATTCGCTACGGCTGTCTGCTGCGACTGCTCGCGCTCGGCGATGCGCGCGCCCAGCCCATCCTGATGAAGGACCTTAAACGCACACATCGCCAGCTCGCGCTGCTGACCAGGACCGCGACGCCTGTGCGCTAGCCAGGCACGCGCCCATCAACGTACCGCGGAGGCTTGTCATGCCCGACATCACTATCACCACCCGCCGTGGCGCGGTTCTCGCCCTCAGTGCGCACAACGGACGAACGCTGATGGAAGTGCTGCGCGAGCACGGCGAAGTGGAGGCGGCCTGCGGCGGTCAATGCGTGTGTGCCACCTGCCATGTGCACGTCGATGCGGCCTGGATGGACGTGGTGGGTGCGCCCGCAGTATCGAGGTCGATCTCCTCGACAGCAGCATGGAACGCCAGACGAATTCACGCCTCAGCTGCCAGATCACCCTGAGCGCCGAATTGGACGGCCTCGCCGTGACGGTGGCACCGGCCGAGGGCTGAGACCTGCGTGTGGTGCGCCAGCGCTTGCCCGCGTCGCAGGTGAGGTACTAGTCAGGGTGTGGCCGGCGAAGCAAAGCGCCGAGCGCGGCCGGGCACCGAGCGTGGATGGCGAGCAGACGACAGGTTGAGTACGCGCGCGACAAGAGCTGGTCGATCGGGGCAGTCGCGGGCGCTTTGGACTACAGTGCCGAGGACAGCAACGAGGCCCCGGCCGCGCCACGAAGAACGGGAGGAGAGATGGTCAAGATCATAGTCTGCACGGTGCGTAAGCCCGGCATGAGTCACGAGGAATTCGATCGCTACTGGCGCAATCAACACGCGGCGGTGATCAAGAGCGTGCCGGAATTCACCCGCCATGTTCGGCGCTATGTGCAGTGCCATCTGGCCGCCACAGACACGCCGTTCCTTGCCGCCGGCCCTTACGATGGCGTCGCCGAATTGTGGTTCGACGATCAGGCTGCGATGCACGCGGCGTTCATTGAACCACGGTATCTTGAGGTGATCCGTGCCGACGAACTCAAGTTCGTGGATATGGAGCGTACGGTGTCGTTGGTGACCGACGAGCTGGAAGTGATCTGAGCGGCGCAGGCGCCGAACCGCCAACACTTCCTGGCGGCGGATAGGAAATTCAACCGCCCTTTTAGGCGGACTCGAGAACGCGCAAATGAACTACACGACGCTGCTAGTGGAAAAGGACGGCCCGGTCGACTGGGTGATCCTCAATCGACCTGATGCACTGAACTCGCTCTCGCGCCGGCTGGTCGCCGAGCTGCACCATTACTTCGACAGCCTGCAAACCAATTACGATGTGCGGGTGATCGTGATGCGCGGCGCCGGCCGCATGTTCTGCGCGGGCCTCGACATGAAAGATCCGGAGCGCAAGCCCTCGCGCAATGCCGACGAAGGCATGATGAGCCAGCGCAGCTTCTCCGGCCTGGTGATGAAGATGCGCCGCGCGCCGCAGCCCATCATCGGGCTCTTGCACGGCTACGCCGCCGGCGGCGGCTTCTCCATCGCGCTCGGCTGCGATGTGCGCATCGCCGCCGAGGGCACAAAGATGAACTGCGCGTTCATCAAGATCGGTCTGTCCGGCTGTGAAATGGGATCGAGCTACCACCTGCCGCGGCTGATCGGCACTTCGAACGCCGCCGAACTGCTCTACACCGGGCGCTTCATCGACGCCGCGCGCGCATTGCGCCTGGGACTGGTGAGCGACGTGGTGCCGGAGGCTGATCTGATCGCCGTGGGCCGCAAACTGGCCGACGACATGGTGGCCACTGCGCCGCTGGGGCTGCGCCTGACCAAGGAAGCGTTCTGGGCTAACGTCGATGCGCAGAACCTGGACACCGCGATCGCGATGGAAGACCGCAACCAGATCCTGACCGTCGCCAACGGCGACCTCGACGAGGGTATTGCAGCCTTCCTAGAGAAGCGCGAGCCGCGCTGGGCAAAGCCCGGCGAGGCGTGATGAGACGGGCGCTAGAGTCGGCGTGAGCACTACGAAAACGGCCGAATGAACGCCGGCGGATGGGCAGATCGGCACGCGCCGATCTGACAAGTCATCTCGGTGCGCGGCTCGCGATCGCGGACGTCGATCTGCTCGATCTCTACCGCTGCGCCGAGGAGTGGGCGGGTCGCAACGTGACAGTCAGGGGATAACCCGCTGTGCGCCGGATGATCCATTCCCACCGCGCGGCAGGGGATGCCCCGTTCAGCGCACGAGCCTGAAGCAGTTCCGCAGCTCGTCGACGAACAGCGCGGGTTGCTCGAATGCGGCGAAATGCCCGCCGCAGTCGAGTGCGTTGTAGTAGATAAGATTCAGGTAGCGCTCCTCGCACCAGCGCCGCGAGGCGCGGAAGATTTCCTGCGGATAGATGCTGACCCCGGTAGGCGTTGTTATCGGCGTGTGATCGCCGATGAGGGTCGGGAAGGACTCCCAGCAGATGCGGGCGGACGAAGCGCCGGTCGCCGGCAGCCAGTAGAGCATCACGTTGTCGAGCAGTTCGTCGCGCGTGAGCACGTTCTCCGGATGGCCGTGGCAATCCATCCACGCCCAGTACTTCTCCACTATCCAGGCGCACAGCGCCGCCGGCGAATCGACCAGGCCGTAGCCTATCGTCTGCGGTCGCGTGCTGTGCACCTTGGCGGTACCGTAGTCCCAGTCGAAATAGCGCTGAACGCGCGCCAGCGCCGCGCGCTCCTGCTCGTCGAGATCGGACATCACAGCCGCGCTCGGCGCCACCAGCGGCAGGTTGACGTGTATCGCCCGGCAGTGCGGCGCTTCACTCAAGGCGATGCTGTGGGTCACGGCCGAGCCCCAGTCACCGCCCTGGGCCACGTAGCTTTCGTAGCCGAGCCGCGCCATCAATTGGCCCCAGGCGCGGCCGATGCGCTGCATCGTCCAGCCGGACATCGCGGGCTTGGCCGAAAAGCCGTAGCCCGGCAGCGAAGGAATGACAAGGTGAAACGCATCGCCAGCCCGACCGCCGTGGGCCACGGGGTCGGTCAGCGGGCCGATGACCTTGGTGAACTCGACAACCGAACCCGGCCAGCCATGGGTGAGCACCAGCGGCAAGGCGTCGGCGCGCGGCGAACGGATGTGCAGAAAATGTATGTCAAGACCGTCCAGCTCGGTCAGGTACTGCGGCAGCGCATTGAGTTCCGCTTCGCAGCGGCGCCAGTCGTAGCCAGTCCGCCAGTACTCGCACAGTTCGCGCATGTAGGAGACCGGAATGCCCTGGCCCCAGCCACCGACGGTTTCCCGTTCGGGCCAGCGCACGTGCGCGAGGCGACGCTTGAGGTCCGAAAGTTCCCGTTCGCGGATCCGAATGCGAAAGCGCCGTACTTTGCTCATGGTGCCTCCCCTTGCGTCTAAGGAAGCTGGATTGCCCGGCGACGAATGTCAATTCCGCCAAGGGATAGAGTGAGAGTCTCTGGTCGGCCACGAAGAGTCATTGGCGCTGCTCCATAGCCGCCCCTCACGACCGGGAAAGCGGCCACTGCGGGCAGACCGTTCCAACCTTTTGATGAGGGTTTCAGGAACGTAGATCTGTCCAAAGGGACGTCGCTCGAAGCGCCTCTCCGTCTCCCTAGAATGGCGCGAAAATTCAACACCCGTGACGGTCGACTTCTCACAAGATGGCGGTTATGGTTTCGACCAACTCGCGGCGACCCGACGCTCCCGTAAAAACAAGATTCGCAGCCCGTATGTCGACACTTCACGTCTGGCTTACCACGCTCGGCCTCGAGCAGTACGCGGCCGTCTTTGCGGAGAACGACATCGACCTCAAGGTCTTGCCAGAACTCTCGGAAAAAGATCTTGCCGAGTTAGGGGTGTCGCTGGGGCACCGTAAGAAAATCCTGAAGGCGCTCACCGAAGCGGCGCCCGCTTCCGTTATAGCCGTGACTCCCAGGGTGCCGGTCGTACCGGAAGCACCTGACCCACGCAGTTACACCCCGAAACATCTGATCGAGAAGATCCTGCAGTCGCGCTCCGCCCTTGAAGGCGAGCGCAAGCAGGTCACGGTGCTGTTCGCCGACATCCAGGGTTCTATGCAACTCGCAACCCAGCTTGATCCTGAGCAATGGCATCAGTTGCTGGAACGCTACTTCGCGATCCTGACCGATGCCGTCCATCGCTTCGAAGGCACCGTCAATCAATACACGGGCGACGGCATTATGGCCTTGTTCGGGGCCCCAATCGCGCACGAAGACCACGCCCAGCGCGCATGTTATTCGGCGCTACAGGCTCGGGACGAACTGCGGAGCTTTTCTGACCAGCTGCGACTCACTCAGGGACTTAATTTCAGTTTCCGCATTGGGCTCAACTCGGGTGATGTGGTCGTCGGTAAGATTGGTGACGATCAACGCATGGATTACACCGCCCAGGGCGCGACCGTCGGCATCGCACAGCGAATCGAGCAGCTCGCTGCCCCGGGGC
>JANLSI010000675.1:0-5426 GCA_031362345.1 Pseudomonadota bacterium | reverse complement strand
TCCGGGCCGATGGTCACACCGGTCAGCAGCTGCATCTTTGGCAGCGAGGCCACGCTTTGAGCAAACCCTACCTCAACGCCGGTTTGCCGATACCGCTGGCCACCGATCTCGATCGGCCTTTCTGGGATGGTCTGCGGGCTGGCCGTCTGCTGTTGCAGCGCTGTCGTGCCTGCCATCGCTTTCAGTGGGGCGCGGAATGGATCTGTCACCGTTGCCTGAGCTTCGACTATGACTACGTCGAAGTACCAGCGGAAGGCCGACTCTACAGCCATCAACGGGTCTGGCATCCGGTGCATCCCGCACTCAAAGCGCAGGGCGCCTACATCATTGCGCTGGTTGAAATCCCCCATGCCGACAATGTGCGCCTGGTCGGCAATCTGCTCGGTGATGCGCAGCAGCCGCTGGTGATCGGCACCGAACTCGAAGCCGTATTCGAACAACATGCGGACGCCGATCCGCCGTTTGCCTTATTGCAGTGGCGGGTAGTGGTGTGACGGTGGCCAGTGAAGTCCCACCTGTGGGTCCGAATTCATTCGGACATTCCGTGCGGCACGCGACTCTAGTGTTGGCGGTCTTCGCAGGCGCGGCCCAGGCCGAGATCACCGCACTGGAATTGGCCGAGACTTGCACCCGTGCGCTCTCGCAGCACTATGTGGGGCTCGATGCCGAAGCCTGCAATTGGTATGTAGCACCGTGTCCGGTGTGCGGCCCCGGCGCGACACAAGAGGCCGACTGGTGCGCGCCGGCCGGCGAACCCGTGATTGTCATCGCGAGCCGTGCCGCTGCGGCGCTGCGCGCGCGGCCCGACGCCGCCCATGAGTCGGCCCGTGGGGCGGTCAAAGATATTCTGAGCCGCGCTTATCCTTGTCGTTGAACGTCGGTTACCACGCCGCTTCGAGCAGTTCCAACACCACGGGCGGCCCACTGATGGGGCGCGGATTGGTCTTTATCCACAGGTCGTGCATCGCTTCCTCGGCAATGCGCGGCAAGAGATCACGTGGCACGTTAGCGTCGCGCAAGCGCCCCGGTAAATCCAGATCAGCGACCAGTTGCGCGATCACATCGGCGGCCGGCGTGTCAGGCGCACCCATCGCCTGGGACAATAAAAGCTGACGCTCGCGGGTGACCTCAAGGTTATAGCGCAGCACGTGCGGCAGCATCACACAGGAAGTTTCACCATGGGGCATGCCGGCGGTGCCGCCCAAGACATGGCCAATACCGTGACTCGCGCCGAGATCGACCATGGTTGACACGCCTTGCACCGACAGCCAGGAACCGAGCTGACATTGCAGACGCATGGCCAGGTCCTGAGGGTTTTCCAGACAGCCGCGCAGGCCGGCGGGTAGCAGACGCAGCGCATGCAGCGAAGTCGCTTCGACCGGCGGCGTGACATTGATTGAACACCACGATTCGACCGCATGATCGACCGCGCGTATGCCGGTCGAGAACCACAACCGGGGTGGCGTGGCTAAGGTCAGTGCCGGATCGAGTATCACGACGTTCGGCGCCAGGTCCGCATGTAAATAGAGTTCTTTACGTGGTCCGCGTTCGTCGGTGACGCCGGCGAAGTGAGTGAATTCGCCGGCCGATAGCGTGGTCGGGATCATGATGTAGGGCAGCAGCGGGCCGGGCGCGGTCGATGGCACGCGCAGCGCGTCGAGATCGTCGGCTTTCTGTACGTTATTGGTCAGGCACTGGGTCGCGACCTTGGTCGCGTCGCACACCGAGCCGCCACCGAAACCGACCACCGCATCGGCATCGTGCTTGCGCAAGGCGACAAGGATGCGCAGCACGTCAGCGCGCGGCGAGTGCGCGCCGATGCCGGTGACGACTTCCACACAGCGTGCACCGAGCGCGGCCTGCACCGCGGCTGCCAGCGCGCCGGGCGCCGACAGGCTGTTGGTGGTGACCAGTACCACGCGGCGCGCGTTGAGTTTGTCCAGTTCGGCCGGTAGCGCCTGGGCGATGGGTTTGCCGTAGACCACGGATTGCCGCGGCGGCGGCGAGTACTGTCCAGATAGCGTCACGATGAATCTCCCCTTGATGCGGCTGCGCGATGGCGATGGTTTGGTCGCGATGGCCGGTATTGTATCCGTAGCACCAGCGCCGAACTCAATCAGTTCCGCGTGGTTTCGCGCGGGCGAGCTGCTGGCGCTGAACAATTCGTGGCGGGTCACGATTGAATAAGCTGCGCGCCGCGCAGGCGCTTATCATGGCGACGCCACATCACGAGACTCCGACCATGACCGATGACCACGCCCAGCACGACGCGCAGGCATTTGCCGATGCCGTTGCCCTCGCCAATATTCCGACCTTGCTCATGGTGCTGGTACAGCTGAGCGGTGAGCTGCACTGGCTGGAAGAACCGTTTCGTCCCAATCGCGCGCGCGGTCTGAACGATCATGACAGCGGCGGCCTCGCCCTTGCTGAACAGGGTATCGTGCGTCGCGCGGCACTGGCGGCGATTTTGGCGTGGCGTGCCGGCCGGCCGCCAGCGATCCCCGAGCCGAGCGCGGCCCTGCGCCGGAAAATGCTGAGCGTCGCGATGGCGGAGGAGATCCCAGCGGACTACGACGGCGTCATCGCCGCCGAGTTACCGCTCGCCGCTCACGACGATCACCAAGCCATGCAAGTGCCGGACGGCTTTCAAGCGGTGATCATCGGCGCCGGCGTGTCGGGTCTGTGTGCGGCGATTCATTTTCAGCGCGCCGGCATTCCGTTCGTGATTCTGGAGAAGAACGCCGCGCTGGGCGGCATCTGGCGCGACAACCGCTATCCCGGCGCCGGCGTCGATACGCCCAACCATCTCTATTCCTACACCTTCGCGCCCTATGACTGGACGATGTATTTCGCCCTGCGCGACGAACTCGCAACCTATCTGGCCCATGTCGCCGCCAAGTTTGACCTGCACCGCTACATCCGTTTCAACACCAGCGTCGAAGCGGCCGACTACGATGTGCAGGCACAATGCTGGCGGCTCACGGTGCGCGAACCTGACGGTTCCCCTCAGCGGCGCACGGCCGATCTGCTGATCAGTGCCGTGGGTATTTTCAATCCGGTCAAGATGCCGGACATCCAGGGCCTGGAGAGTTTCGCCGGGCCACGCTTCCACACCGCCGAATGGCTCGAGGATATCGACCTGCGCGGCAAGCGCGTGGCCATCATCGGCAATGGCGCGAGCTGTATGCAGACCGCGCCCGAGATTCAGCATGAGGTCGAAAGCCTGACTATCTTTCAGCGCTCGCCGCACTGGATTGCGCCCAATGCGCAGTTCCGCAAACCGATTCCCGACGCACTGCGATTGTTACTGAAAGAAGTCCCGTTCTATCGTGCCTGGTATCGGTTGCGGCTGGGTTGGACCTATGGCGATCAGATCTTCAATGCCCTGCAGAAAGACCCGAGCTGGCCCCATCCCGAGCGCGCGCTGAATAAGCACAACGATTCCCATCGCGGCTACTTCACCCAGTACATCGTTTCTGAACTCGGTGACCGCCAGGATTTGCTCAACAAGGTGCTGCCCACCTATCCGCCCTTCGGTAAGCGCATGCTGATGGATAACGGCTGGTATCGCATGCTGCGCAATCCTAAGGTTACGCTGGTCGATAATCCGATCACCGAGATCACGGCTGGCGGGGTCATCACCGCAGACGGTCAGCATCATCCTGCCGATGTGCTGATCATCGCCACCGGCTTCGACGTCCTGCGTTTCCTGACGGCCTTCGAGGCGCGTGGCCGCAGCGGCCGCAGTCTGCGCGAGACCTGGGGCGACGATGACGCCAAAGCGTATCTCGGTACCGCCATGCCGGACTTTCCGAATTTCTTCTGCCTGTATGGCCCCAACCTGCAAGCCGGGCATGGCGGCAGTCTGATTTTCATGATCGAAATGCAGATGCGCTACATCATGGACGCGGTCAAGCAGATGCTCGAGCGCAATCTCGGCGCGATCGAAATTCGTCAGGATGTGCACGACGCTTATAACGAGGATATCGACCGCGCCCACGCCAATATGGTGTGGACCCATCCTGGCATGAGCACTTACTACCGCAATTCACGCGGCCGCATTGTGGTCAATTCACCTTACCGCAATGCGACCTTCTTCGAGATGTCGAAGCAGGCAAATATTGAAGATTTCGTGGTGGAAGCGCGGCGCTGAGAAGACACCCGTCTCGCCATCTCATTGCATTATGATGTGGCTCAAACACGCAGTGGGAGATCACTATGGGCCAGTCCCTCAGCCAGGCCGTCGACGACATCCTCAGCCACACTGTCAACCGTGCCGGCGGCGCACCGGGGGTGGTGGCGATGGCTTGCGATCGCAATAGCAATATCTACGAAGGCGCGGCCGGTGTGCGCGAACTTGGCGGCAGCGTCGCCATGACCACCGACTCGGTGATGTTCCTGGCATCGTGCACCAAGGCTCTCACCGGCGTGGCACTCATGCAGCTGGTCGAAGAGGGTAAGCTCACGCTCGACGACGAAGCACGGCGCTACGTGCCCGAAATTGACGCGATTCAAGTGTTGGACGGCTTCGAGGCCAACGGTGAAGCGCGGCTGCGCAAGCCGCGCAGCGCCATTACCCTCGGCCAACTGATGCTGCATACCGCAGGTTTCGGCTACGACTTCTTCAGTGCCGATCTATTGCGCTATCGCACTGAGCGCGAGATTCCGTCGATCTTGAGCAGTACGTTTGCCGGCGTTCGCGATGTACTGTTGCACGACCCGGGTGAACGCTGGACCTATGGCAACAATATCGATTGGGTTGGTCGGGTGGTCGAAGTACTGCGCGGTAAACGTCTCGGTGAAGTTTTACGCGAGCGCGTATTCACGCCCTTGGCGATGCACGACATTGGCTTCACCATGACGCCGGCCATGCATGGGCGGCTGGTGAGCATCCATCAGCGTGCTGCTGATGGTCAATTGAGTGCCCATCCGGAAATTGTGCTGCCCCAACCGCCCGAGATGGACATGGGTGGGCACGGCTTGTATTCCACCATCGGCGAGTACATGAAGTTCATCCGCATGATATTGAACGATGGCGCTGGACCGCAGGGCCGCGTGTTGAAAGCGGAAACCGTGGCGCGCATGGCGGTCAATGGTCTGGGTAACTTGAAGAGCGGGGCGTGGACCAGTTCGAATCCGGTGTTCGCCAACAGTGGTGATTTTTTTCCGAGCATAAGCAAGTCCTGGTCTTACACCTTCCAGGTCATCGACGAAGCCGCGCCGACCGGACGCGCGGCCGGCGCCTTGTCCTGGGCGGGTCTCGCCAATACGTTTTTCTGGATCGACCGGCATCACGGTGTCGGTGGCATGTGGGGCACGCAGATCCTACCCTTCCAGGATGTCGGCTCCTATCCGGGCTTCCTCGATTTCGAGACGGCGGTGTATCGGGGCTTGCGCAGCTGAGCTTGCCTCTGTGGGTCCGAATT
>JANLSI010000654.1:0-14817 GCA_031362345.1 Pseudomonadota bacterium | reverse complement strand
GACGGCATCGGTCCTGAAATCATGGCTGCCACGCAGGCCTTACTCGCCGCGCTCAGTAGCCGCTTCGGCTTCCAATGCGAACTTGAGCAGGCGCTCATGGGTGGTTGTGCGATCGATGCCCACGGCACGGCGCTGCCCGCTTCAACCCTCGCTCTCGCGCGCGCCGCCGACGCCGTCCTGCTCGGCGCGGTCGGTGGGCCAAAATGGGACAAGGTCGAACGCTCCATTCGTCCCGAACGTGGCCTGCTGAAGCTGCGCTCGGAACTCGATCTATTCTGCAATCTGCGTCCCGCCGTGCTGTTCCCGGCGCTGGCCGATGCCTCGACCTTGAAGCCCGAAGTGGTGTCAGGTCTTGATCTCATGATCATTCGAGAACTCACCAGCGGCATCTATTTCGGCACGCCACGCGGAATCGAGACGCTGCCGGACGGCAAACGTCGCGGCTTCAATACCCTCGCTTATCACGAGGACGAAATTTCACGTATCGCGCGCCGTGGTTTCGAAATTGCGCGTCAGCGCAACAAGAAGCTCTGTTCGGTGGACAAGGCCAATGTGCTGGAAGTCACCGAGTTGTGGCGCGAGATCGTGCAAAACATGGCCGCCGAATATCCCGACGTCGAGCTCTCGCACATCTATGTCGATAACGCCGCAATGCAACTGGTGCGTGCGCCCAAACAGTTCGATGTACTGGTCACCAGCAATATGTTCGGCGACATTCTGTCAGACTTGGCCGCCATGCTGACCGGCTCGATAGGCATGCTGCCGTCGGCGTCGCTCAATGCGCAGAACAAGGGGCTGTTCGAGCCGGTGCATGGTTCGGCGCCCGACATCGCTGGCAAGAACGTCGCTAATCCGCTCGCCACCATTCTTTCGGTGAGCATGATGTTGCGTTATACGCTCGATGAAGCGGCGCTCGCTGAGCGGGTCGATAACGCAGTGTCGCGGGTACTGGAGCAAGGTCTGCGTACAGCGGATATTGCGACTGCCGGCGGTCGCTCGGTCGGCACGCGGGAAATGGCGGCGGCGGTCATCGCTGCCCTGTATTAGCGTGGAATAGGATTAACGGGTCGTATACATGAGCAAGACGTACAACGTAGCAGTCGTGGGCGCCACCGGTGCCGTCGGCGAAACTATGCTGGCCATTCTCCACCAGCGCAGATTTCCGGTCGGCGAGGTGTACGCGGTGGCGAGTTCGCGTTCAAGCGGTTCACGCGTGACTTTCGGCGACCGCATGCTGGTTGTTCAGGAACTCGATAGCTTCGATTTCAGCAAGGTTCAGATTGGCCTTTTCTCGCCCGGCGCGTCGGTCTCCAAGATCCACGCCCCGCGTGCGGCAGCGGCGGGCTGTGTGGTGATCGACAACACTTCGCAGTTTCGTTATGACGACGATATTCCGTTGATCGTGCCGGAGGTCAATCCTGGCGCGATCGCGCAGTACAAAAACCGCAATATCATCGCCAACCCTAATTGTTCGACCATTCAGATGCTGGTCGCGTTGAAGCCGATCCACGATGCGGTCGGCATTGAGCGGATCAATGTTTGTACCTACCAGGCGGTGTCGGGCACCGGCAAGGAAGCCATCCAGGAACTCGCGACCCAGACTGCGTCCTTGCTGAACGCCCAACCGATCGTAGCTACGGTCTATGCCAAGCAGATAGCATTCAACGTGCTACCGCACATCGATGTTTTCATGGACAACGGTTACACCAAGGAAGAAATGAAAATGGTGTGGGAGACGCGCAAGATCATGGAGGACGACAACATCCAGGTGAACCCGACTGCGGTACGCGTGCCAGTATTCTTCGGTCATTCAGAGGCCGTGCATATCGAAACCCGCCGCAAGATCACCGCCGCCGAGGTTCGCGCACTGCTAGAAAAGGCACCCGGGGTGACCGTCATGGACCGCCATGAGGAGGGCGGTTACCCGACTGCCGTGACCGAGGCGGCCAACCAGGATCCGGTGTTCGTCGGTCGAATTCGCGAGGACATCTCCCACCCGCGAGGTATTAACTTGTGGGTGGTCTCGGACAATGTGCGAAAGGGCGCCGCGCTGAACAGCGTCCAGATCGCGGAGCTGTTGGTAAAAAGTCATTTGTAAGCTATAGTTAGTCACGATATATAAAGAATCTTAGAAGCTTTGGGACATGCTGCCGAATGGGTAAGTCGTTCGGCGCTATGCGCATGCCGCCATGCGGCTGCGTTTCCATCGTGGGGAAACCGACTAAGGAATGACGTTCATGCTGCGGAATCGAGCCGTCGCCTTCTTGCTGTGCTGCTTGGCGAGCCGCTTGGCTTGTGCTTTGGGGCTAGGATCTTTGGAGGCCACTTCAGCCCTGAACGAACCGTTCACGGGACGCATCGAAGTACTTGGCGCCAAGCCCGAGGACTTCGACACACTGACCATCGCCCTGGCCGGTGAAGAACAATTCCGCCGTGCCGGCATCGAGCGCGCGGCAGTGCTGTTCCAGTTGCGCTTCTCCGTCGCGGACTCGCCGGACGGTAAAGACTACATTTCGGTCACGTCCAGAGACTCGATTCGCGAGCCTTTCCTGAATTTTCTTCTGGAGATGAATTGGGCCAACGGCCGCCTACTGCGCGAATACACCGTGCTGCTGGACCCGCCGCTCTACGATCCCAACCGCCGTCTGGCCGCCGTCCCCGCTGGGCGGCGCACCGTACCGCTGGCCAGGCCGTCTTCGCTACCTGCCGCCAGGCCTACCATCGCACCGGCGCCTATTTCTGCGGCGCCCCGCCCAGGTGCGCCGTCTCACGCGATGGCTTCTGTGCCGAATGGAGATATCGGTCCGGTCGGCGCCGGTGACACCTTGTGGTCACTTGCCCGCAGTTATCGCCCGGACGATTCGCTTTCGATTCAGCAGGTGATGCTGGCCATCCTGCGCCAGAATCCCGATGCCTTTAGCAAGGGCAACGTCAACATGTTGCGCCGTGGCGCCGTGCTGCACATGCCCGACGACGCGGCGATTCGTTCGACGTCGGCTAGGCAAGCCGCAGCCGAAATCCGTCATCAGCACCAGCTGTGGGAAGAATACCGCCAACATGTCAGTGCGGCGCCGGCTGCCCAGCCGCTCGGTACGCCTTCGACACCGGCCACGGCCACCGAGCCGCTAGCGGCTGCGGCTACCACCGACCCCAATGCGCGCCTCGAATTGGTCGCCCCGGGAGGCAGCGCGGCCGGTGCCGCCAGCGGCAAGTCTGGTAAGCCAGGGGCGGAAGGCGCCGCCAGCGGCGACGCCAAGCTGGTCCGTGACGAAACGCTGGACTCCACCACGCGGCAGGCGGGTGATCTCAAGGACCGCCTGTCAGAGGCGGAAGAGATCATCAATATCCTGCAGCGGCAGGTGAACATCAAAGATCAGGAACTGGCCGCATTGCAAGCGCGGCTGGCCGAACTGGGGGTCAAACAAGGCGATCTGGGTGCGCCTCCAGCTGCTGCGCAGGCCAGCGCGACTGGCGCCCAGCCAGTTGAGATCCCGGCCACTACAGGCGCCGAAGCGGTGCCCGCTGTTTCACCTGAAACACCCGTTGCGGAAGTGGCGCCGAAGGCTGATGGCGAAACACCTGCGGCAGCGCCTGAGGTCGAACCGGAAATCGACATCGATACCGGCAAGACGACCGCAGCGACTGAACGCGCCGAAGCGGTCGAGGCCGGCAAGGAGCCGGAGATCGACGTCGATGTGCCTCAGTCTTCGTTGCAGCAGGGCTTTCCCGCCAGCCTCGTGCCGCCCGCAATCGCCGAAAGGATGCCGGGTGGGGCGCTCGGCGTCATCGGCCTGCTGCTGCTGGCCGTGCTGGGCATCGGTGCAATCATCGCTCGCACTGCGCTGAGATCCCGTGGCGAGGCCGCCGCGCCTGTGGCCGTGCCGCTGCGTAAATCGAGCTCGTCAGTTGACAGCGAAGATGTTACTCAGGCCGCGCCCACGGCAACTTCTGGCGACCATGACCGCACCCAGACGTTAACCAATTTCGACCCGCTCGCGACCGAAACCAGCCTGCCGGCCTTCGATCCCAATGCGACCGTCGACGCAGCGGCCGACGTCCCTGCCCAGCCAGGAGCGCAGGACAGCGATCCGCTCGAGGAAGTAAACGTCTATCTGGCTTACGAACGCTTCGACCAGGCCGAAGAGCTGGTCAAGCGCGTCATCGCGCAGTACCCCGGCCGCCACGATTACAAGCTGCGTCTGCTGGAGGTGTATTACTCCTCCAACGACAGGGTGTCGTACGAGAACGCTGCGCGCGAGCTGCACAACGCGGTGGGAGACCGGGACCCGCTATGGGAGAGTGCGCTGGCGATGTGGGCGGAAATGTCACCGGATCGCGCCTTGTTCGCCGAAGGTGGCGCGCTCGCTGCAACGCTGTTGCCGGCCTCCGCCAGTGCCTTCGTCGATATCACCGGCGACAGCGATACGGATGCCATCGAAGCGACCCTCACCCATGCCCCGCGGATAGGCGAAAGCACGCTGGATTTCGACCTCGTCGGGGAAGCCACAGACTCAGGCAGCGAGACCAGCAATTTTCTCGATCTGACCGTCGACGAAGGCGGCACCCATGGCGAAATCCTTGACCTGACCTCGACGGCCGAACTGGCCGAAACTGGTGACATGGGCAGTGTGCTCGACCTCACGGCGAACCAAGACGACGCAGCATTCGAAATCGGTGCGAGCGGCGTGTTCGATCTCACCGCCGGCGTCGGCGACAGCAATGAACTGCTCGACATCACCGGCGGCGGCGAAGGCAGTGCGTCCAGCGGCGATTTCCTCGATCTTAGCGGCGGTGGCAGCGATCTTCTCGATGTCTCCAAGACCGGTGACGTTTCCTTGGTCGACGACCTTGACTTGCTCAATGTCACCTCGTCAGGCCTGTCGTCTGGCACGCCGAGCGTGGCGGCCGACCCCGCCGCCGAACGGGGTAGCACACCGAGCAGCGCGACAACTGCCTCCTTCGACATCAGCGACACCGTCACCCCAGTTTTCAACAAGCCGGATGCCGACGACGACATCCTCGATATTACGGGCGGTAATCTTGTCAGCGGTACGGATGACGAACTTGAGTTCGACATCGGCGGTCTGGACATCGAAGAACACCCGACCGTGGAAATGGAACTGCCGGCGGTGGTCAAAGCCACTGGCCTGGATCTGGACCTTAGCGCCGGCGGCGACGCTGCATCCGTCCTCGATTTCGACATCGCGGCCAGCGATGATGAGCTGAGCGGCGCGTTCGATATCAGCGAGTCCGAAGACGCTGATGGCGATCTTGAGATCACGATGGGCTCCAACAAGCCCTTTGACGGCGAACTGTCGCTCAAGGGCGAGGAACTGGATGCCATTGCTCTCGATGGCGAGGACGAGCTTGTACTTGATGGCGACCTTGACTTTGAGCTGGATGACACCACCGAACTCGAATCTATCGCCGGCGACGAGACGCTCGACATGGCGACCGCGATCGCATCCCGTCCTCACCTTACGCCCGGGCTTGGAGACGACACTACGTCCCTGGACGACCTCACCCTCGAGCTCGACGGCGCGCTGGGCAAAGGTGACGATGGAGCACATCTTGAGACCCTGGCGCTAGACTCGTTCGAAATCGAGAGCGACGACATGCTGGACCTCGGCGCTTCGCAGACCATCGTCATGCCGGTGGATCACACCATCGAGCGGCAGAGCGCGGCGGATGAAGCTGACACCAAGCTCAATCTTGCCAAAGCCTATATCGAGCTGGGGGATTCCGCAGGCGCCCGTTCCATTCTTGAGGAAGTCGCAGTCGAAGGCACACCTGCTCAGCAGACCGAAGCCAAGACACTACTCGGGCGGCTGAAGGCCTGAGACAACGCTCCGGCCTTAGGCCGGAGCGTGCTCCGTGCCGCGACACCGATGCGCATCGCTCTCGGTATCGAATACGACGGCGCGGATTTCTGCGGCTGGCAAACCCAGCGTAGCGGCGTACGCGCCATTCAGCCACTGGTCGAAGCTGCACTCGCACGGGTAGCCGCTCACCGTGTGACCGTGCATTGCGCCGGACGCACCGACAGCGGCGTGCACGCAACCTACCAGGTGGTGCATTTCGAAACCGAGGCGCAACGCAGCGCGCGCTCTTGGATCCTCGGCGCCAACGCCAATCTACCTCCCGATGTGGCGCTGCTATGGGCGTTGCCGGTGCCAGACGATTTCCATGCGCGTTTTTCGGCGCACGCGCGCAGTTACGATTATGTGCTCAGCAATCGACGCACACGGCCGGGGCTGTGGCGCGGCAAGGTGAGTTGGGAGTGCCGTGCCCTGGATGTGCCGGCCATGGGCGAGGCCGCGCAATATCTTCTGGGCGAACACGATTTCACCTCGTTTCGCGCGCAGGGCTGTCAAGCCAAACATCCGATTCGAACCCTCCATCGCTGCGATGTCGTGATGGTCGAGCCTTGCATCGTGTTTCGTGTCGAAGCCAATGCCTTTCTGCAGCACATGGTGCGTAACGTCGTCGGCACGCTGCTTGAGGTGGGGCTGGGTGTGCAGCCACCGGCATGGGTAGGGGCGGTCCTGGCGGCGCGGGATCGCCGCCAAGCCGGTGTGACCGCGCCGCCCGACGGGCTTTATCTGACGGGCGTGCGTTATGCCGAGGACTACGGGTTGCCGCAACCCCCTCGTACCTGTCCGGTCCTGGCCGGCTATGCCGGGCCGACCTTTGATTGAACCGGGCGGCTACCTGCCGGCGTATGCAGGTGGGATAATCCCGCAATTCGTCGCACGTCATCGGCTTGGATAGCGCGCACATGGCCGTCAAGATCAAGTTCTGTGGGATTACCCGCGCTGCCGATGCGGATGCGGCGGTGACCCTGGGCGCCGACGCGATAGGCTTCGTGTTCTACGCGCCGAGTCCGCGTTGTATCCAAGTCGTACAGGCGACCAACATCGCCCGTACCTTGCCGCCCTTTTTGTGCAAAGTGGGTCTGTTCGTCAACGCGCCGGCCGACCAAGTTGAAGCAGTGAGTCGTGCGGTCGGCCTCGACGTCGTGCAGTACCATGGCGACGAGACGCCCGCTCAGTGCGCGCGCTCGCCGCGGCCCTGGATCAAGGCCATTCGTGTCCGAGCAGAACTCGATATCGCGCAGGAATGCGCGCGATACGGTGCTGCCAGCGCGTGGTTGTTCGATAGTTACGATGAAAAGCTGTACGGCGGCAGTGGCAAGGCTTTCGATTGGCGCCTGCTACCTCAGCACAATCGGCGCCCGATCATTCTTGCCGGCGGTCTGACGCCGGACAATGTCGGTGATGCCATACGTGCCACCGCGCCCTACGCTGTCGACGTTAGTGGCGGTATTGAAGCCGCCCAGGGAATCAAGGATCACGAGAAGATGCGAAAGTTCGTTGCCGAGGTGAAGCGCGTTGAATGCTAGACCTGATACCACCGCCTTGGCCGGCGTCGGTCATGAAACGGCAGTGCCCGATGCCAACGGCCACTTCGGTGCCTATGGCGGCCGATTTGTCGCCGAAACCCTAATGGGTCCATTGGCGGAACTGGAAGCCGCTTACCACCGCTATCTCGGTGACGCCGAGTTCCTCGCCGAGTTAGATGACGATCTCACCCACTACGTCGGACGGCCCTCACCGCTGTACTACGCCCGTCGCTGGTCCGACCAGCTCGGTGGTGCGCGTATCTATCTCAAGCGCGAAGATCTGAATCACACCGGCGCGCACAAGGTCAACAATACCGTCGGTCAGGCCTTGCTCGCCCAGCGCATGGGCAAGCTGCGCGTGATCGCCGAAACCGGTGCCGGTCAACATGGTGTGGCGACCGCCACCGTCGCCGCGCGACTCGGCATGCGCTGCCGCGTGTACATGGGCGTCGACGATATTAAGCGTCAGTCCATGAATGTGTTCCGCATGAAAATGCTGGGTGCTGAGGTGGTCGGTGTGTCATCCGGTTCGCGCACGCTGAAGGACGCCTTGAACGAAGCGATGCGCGATTGGGTGAGTAATGTTGACGATACTTTTTACATCATCGGCACGGTGGCGGGACCCCATCCTTATCCGGCTATGGTGCGTGATTTCCAGGCCATCATCGGTCGTGAGGCGCGCGCGCAATGCCTCGCCCGTGAAGGTCGTCTGCCCGACGCGCTGGTTGCCTGCGTGGGCGGCGGTTCCAATGCCATCGGCTTGTTCTATCCCTTCATCAACGACACCGGCGTGCGCCTGATCGGTGTTGAGGCGGGCGGCGACGGCGTTGCCACCGGCCGTCATTCGGCGCCGCTGTCGGCGGGCAGTCCCGGTGTACTGCACGGCAACCGCACCTATCTCATGCAGGACGAATGCGGACAAATCAATGAAACGCATTCGATTTCCGCTGGTCTCGATTATCCCGGCGTCGGTCCCGAGCATGCTTGGCTGAAGGACCGCGGTCGCGCACGATATGAAACCGTGACCGATCTGGAAGCGCTGGACGCATTTCGTCATCTGACGCGCATCGAGGGCATTATTCCGGCCCTTGAGTCGAGTCATGCGCTGGCACACGCCACCAAACTGGCGCGCGAGATGAGGCGCGATCAGTTCATCGTGGTCAACCTGTCCGGTCGGGGTGACAAAGACATGCATACCGTCGCCACTATCGACGGCATCACGCTGTAAGCGCGAGCCCTACGAGGAAAGACATGAGCCGTATCAGTGCCTGTTTCGAACGTCTGACCGCGCGTCGCGGTAAGGGGCTGGTGACCTTCATCAGCGCCGGTGATCCCGCGCCCGCCGCTACCCCTGAACTCATGCACGCCTTGGTGCGTGGCGGTGCTGACATCATCGAACTCGGCGTGCCCTTTTCCGATCCGATGGCCGATGGTCCGGTTATCCAGCGCGCCAGCGAACGCGCGCTGGCGGTCGGCACCACCCTCGACGACGTATTCCGTTGCGTAGCGCGCTTTCGCGAAACTGACATCACCACACCGGTAGTGCTGATGGGTTACCTGAATCCCTTCGAGCACATCGGCGCGGCCGGTTTTGGTGAACGCGCGAAAGCCGCCGGTGTCGATGGCGTGCTGGTGGTCGATTTGCCGCCCGAAGAAGCGCTTGAGTTCAATCAGGCGGTGAAGACGGCCGGCGTCGATCAAGTGTTCCTGGTTGCGCCCAATACCAGCAGTGCACGCATTAGCATGATCTGCAGCTATGCCACAGGCTTCGTCTACTTCGTCGCGGTCAAGGGCGTGACGGGCGACAAAACGGTCGACGTGGAACTCATCAACCAACGCATCGCCGAGACGCGACGCTTGGCCAGTCTGCCGGTCGGCATTGGCTTCGGCATCCGTACACCGCAATCTGCGGCGGCCGCCGCCGGCAGCGCCGACGCCATCATCGTCGGCAGCGCGCTGGTCGAAATCATCGAGCAGCATGGCCAGGACACCGGCGTCGCTGCGGCGGCGCTGGAAACCTTCGTGCGCAGCCTGCGCGAGGCCGTCGACGGCCGGGCCAACGCGGCATGAGCGGCGACGGCAAGTTGAGCTGGTTCAAGCGGCTGTTGCCGGCCAGTATCCGTACCGAAGGCTCGGTCAAGCGCTCTATTCCCGAAGGCCTGTGGACCAGCTGTCCGGAATGCAAGGCGGTGCTGTATCGCGCGGAACTCGAACGCAATTTCGACGTGTGCGTGAAATGCGGGCACCACCTGCGTGTGCCGGCGCGTCGCCGACTGCTGCGGTTCCTCGACAACGACGGCCCGAAGGAACTGGCGACCGGTGTCGGACCGGTCGACTTTCTCAAGTTCAAGGACAGCAAGCGCTACAAGGACCGCATCACTGCCGCGCAGAAGGAAACCGGTGAGACCGATGCGCTGTTGGTGATGGAAGGTCGCGTCGAAGGCATTGCGCTGGTGGCGGCGGCTTTTGAATTCCAGTTCATGGCCGGCTCGATGGGCTCGGTAGTGGGCGAGCGTTTCGTGCGCGGCGTGCGCCGTTGCTTGGATGCGCGTCTGCCCTTCGTATGCTTCACCGCCAGCGGCGGCGCGCGCATGCAGGAAGCGCTGGTCTCGCTCATGCAGATGGCCAAGACCAGTAGCGCCATCGCCGAGATGCGCGAAGCGCACCTGCCCTACATCGTGGTGTTAACCGATCCGACCACCGGTGGTGTGTCGGCCAGTCTTGCCATGCTCGGCGACGTGATCCTCGCCGAGCCCAACGCTTTGATCGGTTTCGCCGGACCGCGCGTGATCGAACAGACCGTGCGTCAAGTGCTGCCGGACGGCTTCCAACGCAGCGAATTCCTGCTTGAGCACGGCACCGTCGACATGATTGTCGATCGGCGTGAGATGCGGCATACCATCGCCTCGGTGCTGGCCGTATTTACCCATCAGCCGTCCCCGCTCGCATCGGCGCCGGCCGCCGAGCGTAGTCCGCCCGCGGCGCCTGCCCGCGCCTGATGGCGGCCCATGGCAGCGAGGTTCGGTCCGCGCTGACCCCGGCCGCGACGGCGCCGCTACACGAGTGGCTGGCGTGGTTGGAGGCCGGCCGCGGTGAGCATATCGATCTCGGGCTTGAGCGCTGTGCAGAAGTCGCCAAGCGGCTTGGGTTGGTGCGTCCGGCGCCAGTGGTGGTAACGGTCGCGGGCACCAATGGCAAGGGTTCGAGCGTCGCCCTGCTGGCCAGTATCTGGCGTGGCGCCGGCTATCGTGTGGGCGCTTACACATCACCGCATCTGATGCGTTACAACGAACGCATTCGTCTCGATGGCGCAGCGGTTGACGATGCACGCATAGGCCTGGCCTTCGCCCGTGTCGAAGTGGCGCGCGAAGCGGTCGCGCTTACCTATTTCGAATTCGGCACCTTGGCCGCGCTCAGCATTTTCGCCGAGACGGTGCTCGATGTTGTGATACTGGAAGTCGGCCTCGGCGGCCGGCTCGACGCGGTCAACATCGTCGATGCCGATGTGGCGCTGATCGCCGCTATCGGCCTCGATCACGAGGACTGGCTGGGCGATACTCGCGAACAGATCGCGACCGAAAAGGCCGGCATCATGCGCGCCGGCCGAGTGGCGGTGTGTTCGGACCACGACCTACCGTGCACCGTGCTCGAACACGCCAGCATTTGCGGGGCCTTGCCCGCCGTCTTAGGCGTCGACTATTCGTTCGAGGACGAAGGCCAGGATTGGACTTGGTGGTCGGGCCAGCAAGTACTCGAACACCTGCCCTATCCGGCACTGAGTGGTAGCCATCAATTGCGCAATGCGGCCGGCGTGCTGAAGGTCGTGGATACATTGCAGCCCCGCCTGCCCGTAAGCATGGAGCAGATTGCGCGCGGGCTGACCAAAGTCTCACTGCCCGGTCGCTTTCATTGCGTCACACGCTCGGTCGAATACGTTATCGACGTTGCCCACAATCCGCAGGCCGCCGAGATCTTCACGGCCACGCTCGCGACCCTGCCACCGGCGCCGCGCACCCACGCCCTGATCGGCATGCTGAAGACCAAGAATCATCGCGGCTTTCTCGCACCCCTGCTGGCCCATGTGCAGAGTTGGCACTTTGCCACTCTGGCTGGCGTGAACGGCGCGCGCGCCGAGGACCTCGCGGTCTGCTTGCACGCGCTTGCGCCGCGCGTGGGGTCGGCTTGTCACGGCAGCGTCGCGGCGGCCCATAGCGCGATCCTGGCTGGCGCGCAGCCCGGTGATCGGGTGCTGGTGCTCGGTTCGTTTTTGACCGTTGGCGCGATGCTGGAGCAGCTTGCCCTGCCGCAGGCGAGCCCATAATGGACAGGCAACTCAAGCAGCGCGTAGTGGGGGCCGGTCTGCTGGTTGCCTTCGGCGTCATCTTCATTCCGATTTTTCTCGACAACGGCGGCGTCGAATCGCCGCTGCCGCCTGCCATGAATATTCCGCCCGCGCCGACCGAGGATGTCTCGCAGCGCGCGCCGGCGCTGGGTGAAGAAGCGATCGCCGCAATGGAAGCGCGCGCTGACGAGGATGCCGAGTTGCCGCCGCCGCGTGTGCAGGCCGGCGAGGGCCGTGATGCCGAACCGCTGCCGGTCATCACACCATCGGCGAGCGGCGAGCCGCCGCTGACGGTCGACACCCTGGAGGAGGGTGCCGCCGCGAATGACCCTGCAGCGATAGAAACGCCGCCGCCGCGCATGCAGCCGCCGCCACTGCGTAGCGCGCCGCCAGCGGCCGTCGCGCCTGCGTCGCCGGCCCGTCCCAGCCATCCGTCGCCGATGGATTTGCAGTCCGCTGCCAGCCAGCCGCTGCCGATACCAAAGCTTGAAGTCAAATCTCAGATTAAAGCCGGTAGCGACACCCAGCCGCCTTCAAAGCCCATCGTACCAACGCCCGCCACGGTCGCTGGCTGGACCGTGCAGCTCGGCAGCTTTGCCAGCGACGTCAATGCCAGGAAACTGGTCGACAAGCTGAAGGCGGCTGGCTACAAGGCCTATAGCGAGCCGCGTATCGAACAGCGCGCGACCGTCTTCAAGGTGCGCGTCGGGCCAACACCCAGCAAGGCCGAGGCTGAGCGTTTGCGCCAACGCATTGAAGCGCAGTTCGAGGCGCGTGGCATGCTGGTGCCGTCGCGCTGAGACTCATAGCGTCGCTGCCGCGCGCAGCTGCGGTCTGCTAGACTCCGCCCCTCCTCAACCGCCGGGCTAGGCATGAACTGGGCGGACATCACCATCATCTGCATCATCGCCTTGTCAGCGGTTATCAGCTTGTTTCGCGGCTTCGTCCGTGAAGTCCTCTCGCTGCTTGCGTGGGTGGTGGCGTTCTGGGCGGCGATGGCGTTCTGGGGAAAGTTCGCCGCCTACCTCGCGCCCTATATCGCCATCGAGTTCGCACGTATGGTGCTGGCCTTTCTGGCTGTGCTGGTCGCGGTACTGTTGGTATTCGGCGTTATCAATTTCATCGTTGGGCGGCTACTCGACAAGACCGGCTTGAGCGGTCCCGATCGCCTGCTTGGTGCGCTGTTCGGCCTGTTGCGTGGCGCGGCTATCGTGACCGTGCTGGTGGTGCTGGCCGGCTTGACGCCACTGCCCGGCAATCCGTTCTGGACGCAGTCGCGCATGCTGGTCGGCTTCCAGTCTGCCGCGCGGCTCGCGATAGCCCAGCTGCCGCCCGATCTTGGCAAACATTTCAGCTACGCTAAGGGCGGAATCTAGCATGTGCGGAATCATCGGCATTGTGGCAAAAACCGCCGTCAACCAGATGTTGTACGACGGTCTCACCGTGCTTCAGCACCGTGGCCAGGATGCCGCCGGCATGGCCACTTACGAAGACGGTCGCCTCTATCTGCGCAAGTCCAATGGGCTGGTGCGTGATATGTTCCATACCCGTCACATGGTCAATCTGCGCGGCCGCATGGGCATCGGTCATGTGCGCTATCCGACCGCTGGGGTGTCCTCGACCGCCGAAGCCCAGCCGTTTTACGTCAATTCGCCCTATGGCATCACGCTCGCCCATAACGGTAACCTGACTAACTCCACGCAGTTGAAGCAGGAATTATTCGAAGACGATCTGCGCCACATCAACACGGAATCTGATTCCGAAGTGCTGCTCAACGTGTTCGCCCACGAATTGCAGAACCTGCACAAGTTCCGCATCGATGCCGCCGACGTGTTCCGCGCCATCGAACGCGTGCACGAACGCTGTTCGGGCGGCTATGCAGTGGTCGCTATGATCAGCGGTGTCGGCATCGTGGCTTTTCGCGATCCCTATGGCATTCGGCCGCTGGTCTACGGTCATCGCGAGACTGAGCATGGTCGCGAATACATGGTGGCCTCTGAATCGGTCGCCATCGATACCCTCGGCTTCGAACTGGTGCGCGACGTCGCGCCGGGCGAGGTGGTGTTCATCAGCAAGGCCGGTGAACTCTTTACCCAGCAGTGCGCTAAGAACACCCACTACACGCCGTGTATTTTCGAGCACGTCTACTTCGCCCGACCTGACTCCATCATCGATGGCATCTCGGTGCACAAGGCGCGCATGCGCATGGGCGAGGCCCTGGCCGAGAAGATCAAACGCGAATGGTCAGGGCATGACATCGATGTCGTCATCCCGATCCCCGACACCGCGCGCACTGCGGCGCTGGAACTGGCCCATACGCTGGGCGTGAACTATCGCGAAGGCTTCATCAAAAATCGCTATATTCCGCGCACCTTCATCATGCCCGGCCAGGCACTGCGGCGGAAATCGGTGCGCCAGAAATTGAACGCCATCGATCTCGAATTCGAAGGCAAGAACGTGCTGCTGGTGGATGACTCCATCGTGCGCGGTACGACTTCCGGTCAGATCATTCAAATGGCCCGTGACTCCGGTGCACACAAGGTCTATTTCGCCTCGGCCGCGCCGCCGGTGCGTTATCCGAATGTGTATGGCATAGATATGCCGACCGCCGAAGAACTGATTGCGCATAATCGGACTGAAGATGAGATCTGCCGTCTGATCGGTGCCGACGGACTGATCTACCAGGATCTCGACGCCCTGGTCGACGCCGCCCGTCGTGGCAACCGCCGTATCACTGAATTCGAGCAGTCCTGCTTCAGCGGCCACTACGTGACCGGCGACGTCAGCGATGTATATCTGCGCCAGGTCGGTAGCGCACGCGCTGACGAGGCCAAGGCCGAACGCGCGCGCGACGAGGATTCGTTGCGCGATCTGTTCACCACCGCCGGCAGTATCTCGGTCGACGTTTGATCCAGCGCGCCGTCGCTTGACTCGCCTGCGGGCATCGCTGACCTGACATCCGCACGGCACCAGACTCATCCATTTTTTTCGAGGGCATGATGGTGGATTACGACAACGAGCCTGGGCTGGCGACGCTGGCCTGTCACGCTGGCCAGGTCCGCACTGCGGAGAT
>JANLSI010000645.1:0-3029 GCA_031362345.1 Pseudomonadota bacterium | reverse complement strand
ACCTTGGCGGGCATCCTCAGCGCGATCCATGTTCAGGCTGGCACGGTGGCCAAAGTCGGCGCGGTGATCGCGGTGCTCGGCGATGGGGCAGGGCCGGTGGTGGTGGAGTTGCCGGTCAAACCCGCCGCCATCGTGCAGCGTGATCCCTTCGCCGAAGTGCGCACACCGGCGCGGAATTTCGGGCGCATGCCCGTATCGTTCTGCGCTTTGACAGCGAGCGCCGTGTCCATGCCCAGATCGTCGCCTTGCACCTGGGTCGCCGCCTGCAAGGCGCTCACGGCGTCGGCCTTGCTCCAGCCGGCGAGATCGAACACGCGACCATGCTCGGGGCTGATCACCACCACCGCATCGGCGGCGTTCGCCATGTGGATGTGATCAATGCCGCGCAGGCTGCCAGCCAGCGAATAGATCAAGGCCTCCGGCGTGCGCGATTTCTGATCTACACAGCCCAGCGGGCCGTCGGCGCTGAACACCGTCACCGCAGAGCGCTCGCGCGACACGCCGCGATCTTCGGCGAGTGTGGTCCACGGCGTGCTCTCGTCTTCGGCAAAACAGAAGCCGAGCTTGCCAGGGTGGCCGAAGGTCGACATGTCGGTTTCCTGTGGCTTGCCGCCGCCGACATTGCGCACCGTCAATTGCAGCGCGCGGCCGATGCTGGCGTTGGCACGGTTGCCCTGGCCGAGCACGTTGCCCGCCCAGTTCATGCCCATGGCTTTACGCGCGGGACCGTTGACGATGACCATCGGACCCGAGAACCAGGTGGTGGCAAGCAGACCGTGCAGGCAGAAGGCCGGCGCTAGCGCCGCTTCGACCGCGGCCAGCACCGCCGGCAGGTATTCCGGCTTGCAGCCGGCCATCACGGCATTGATGGCGACCTTTTCCACCGTACAGGCGGTCAGCAGCGGCGGCATGCGTCCGAGTTCTTCGTCCGCTGCGCGCGCTGTAGCCTGCAACATGAGATAAACGCGCTCGGCGGTAGGCGGTACGACCGGCAGACCATCGCTCCAGCCGCGCTCGAAGCAATACTCGATATCGTCCGACAACGCGGGCACTTCGAGGGCGCGCGAATGCAGGCGAAAATCACCGTATTTGACCGCCAGCCGCTCGGCGATGCCGGGTTGCACGGCCAGCGATCCGCAGCCGGGACGATAGGCCGGCAACTCGCTACCGAGCGTTGCCAGGCCGGTCAGGGCGCGCCACTCATCCCGTTCCCAGCCGACCACGCGCGCCAGTTCACGACCGCCCTCGACCTTGATTAAGGTAGGCACGGTTTCAATATGCAGCCGATAGGAGGTTTCCAGCGAACGGTCGTCGATGACGCGGGCGGTCGAAGGGAAGTCCGGCTGGTCTTGCACGTAGACCGTCAATGGCAGGCCACTGCGTTCGATACTGTGCAGAACGGGATCGACCAAGACGCAGGTCGGGCAATCCTGTTTGACGATGGCGATTAAGCCGTCCGGCAATTGCATCAGCTTCTCCCCCCTCATGCGTAGCTGGCGGTCGCGGCAGCATAGTGCACAAACGCCTGGGACCGAAGCCCGGCCCGTGCCGGCGACGTGCGCGCCAGGATCATTCTTTACATTTGACCGCACTATGGGCGTCGACACGGGCGCCACACTCACTGACGATAGCGAGCATCAAGTTTCAAACGACCAGCCTTAGCGCTTAGTCGCCAACCCATTGTCTTAGAGGGACCACCGATGTGGCGCAAATTACTGGCAGTATTCGCATTAACGGCCACGCTGGGCAGCGCCCAAGCCGCTTCCATCAACGTGCTGTGGTACACCTATGCTGACCCCTTGTCGCAGTATCGCGGTGCGACCGGCATTGCCGACATCGCCAATCTCGCGCCGACCTACCCGCAGAGCAGCGGCGTGGAATGGAACCTCACCTTTTTTGACAATAGCAGTGCCACGCCCGACTTCTCGGCCTACGACGTGCTCGTGACCGAAAGCGGCGAAGCCTTTCGCACCAATCCGCCGGGCGGCGCACGCGCCACGCCGAACTACGACGCGATTCTGAATAACAAGGCGGCCATCAGCGCGGCGCGTGGCTCGCGCACTATCATTTCGGGCGCCGATGCAGATTTTCATGCCATTCGCGGTGACACTGGCCTGTGCGGGGTGGCGGCCGGTTGCAACTTCTGGGACGGCGCACGCGGTTTTCTGGTCAACATGGTGAATTGGGCCGGGAGCGGTGACGGATTGGGCATCGTTGCCCTGCTCGACGGCGAATTCCCCGCCCTGGCAGATCGTTGGTGGGTCAAGGCTGACTCTTTCCTGCACGACGAACTGGCTGGGCATGTGCAGTATTTTCGCGATAACACACCGGTCATCCCCGCCGAGGCCGCCGCCTATCCGCTCAACGCGCAGTTGACTTCGATCGGTCTTTCCCATTGGCAAAATTCCTTTCACGCCGGTTTTGTCGGCGTCCCCGGTTACACCGGCACGGTCTTTTCTACCGCTAGGCCCGGTGTGCCGGTCACCATCGCAAGCACGGCCTTCGTAACGGCGTCGACCTCGCCAGTGCCTTTGCCGCCGTCGATATTCAACCTGCTGTTCGCGCTGCTGTTGCTGGTGCCCCGCTATTTGCGCAGCACGCGCCAGCGCTACGCCGATTGAGCAACGCTCAGCGCGCGAGGATGGCGCGCAGCGCGGCTTCGAGTTCGCGGCTTGCATCGCGCGCCGCGCCGAGGTTGCGCCAGCCGATATGATTGTCGGGCCGCACCAGCACGGCACCCTGTGCAGAAATCTCCCGCACTTTCTCCCACCGGCCGTCGACATCGGCGTAAGCCTGCCCCGCGCCGATCGACGCCTGCACCAGGCGCACGCCCAGGCTCTGCGCGGCAGCGCTCGCCGCGCTCTGCCAGGCCGCGCCATCGGTGCCGGTGATGAGCACGAAGGCGCCACCACGGCCGCTCAAGTCATGGGTCGATAGACGTTGCCCGTCGTGGCTCAGCCACGCGTGGGGCAAGCGCTGGCCGGGGCGCGTGCTGGCCTGATACTTGCCCCCCATGGGATCGGGGATCG
>JANLSI010000644.1:0-2930 GCA_031362345.1 Pseudomonadota bacterium | reverse complement strand
TAACCTGCTCGAAAACGCCGCCAAGTACACCCCGCCCGGCAGCACTATCACCATCAGCGCGCGCCAGCTCGATGAGTGGCTAGAAATCTCCGTCGCCGACAATGGTCCGGGTTTGCCGGCCGGGCGCGAGGAATTATTGTTCGAGAAATTTGCGCGCGGCCAGGGCGAAAGTAACGTCGCTGGCGTGGGTCTGGGCTTGTCTATCGTGCGCGCCATCGTCGAAGCGCACCACGGCAAGGTGGACGCCGGCAACCGGCCCACGGGCGGCGCCCGCATCACCCTCCGATTGCCAGCCGGCGTGCCGCCCGCCATGCCGGTCGAAGAGGCATGAATCCGAAATCTGAATCGCCGCTGGTGCGCGTCGTACTCATCGAGGATGAAAAGCAGATCCGGCGTTTCGTGCGCATGGCGCTCGAAGCTGAGCATTGTCAGGTCCACGAAGCGAGCGGTGCGCGGTTGGGATTGGTCGCGGTCGGTACACGCAAACCGGATCTGGTGATCCTGGATCTCGGTCTGCCCGATGGTGACGGCATCGACGTGGTGCGCGATATCCGCAGCTGGTCTAGCGTGCCGATCTTGATTTTGTCGGCGCGCGCGCTCGAACAAGATCGCGTCGACGCGCTGGACGCCGGTGCCGATGACTATCTGACCAAACCATTTGGCGTCGCCGAACTCACGGCGCGCACACGTGCGCTGCTACGTCGCACCAGACAGCCGGCCAGTGAAAATGAAGTGCATAGTCGTTTCGGCACGGTCGACATCGATGCTGGACGGCGACTGCTCATGCGCGACGGCCAGTCCGTGCATCTGACCCCCATCGAATATCGGCTGCTGATGCTGTTGGTAGCCAATGCCGGACGGGTGCTCACCCATCGCTATCTACTACGGGAAGTCTGGGGGCCTAGCCATGGGACGGATAGCCATTACCTGCGCGTCTACATGGCTGCGCTGCGACGCAAGCTGGAAAGCGACGCCACGCGACCACGACATCTCATCACCGAAGCCGGGATTGGTTATCGTTTCGTGTCGGACGAGCCGTGAGCGCGCGCAGCGGAACCTACTCGATAGACGCGGCCCGCAAGCTTGATACTCGACGCGACAATGTCAGCGCGGCACCACCCGCTGGAGCTGCCATTGCGTCTGCAGCGGCTTCAGTATGCGCCGCGTCAAACTGTTAGTGA
The DNA here is from genome assembly GCA_031362345.1 of Pseudomonadota bacterium. Lineage (GTDB taxonomy): Bacteria > Pseudomonadota > Gammaproteobacteria > JADJYF01. Next base: position 1,749 of record JANLSI010000644.1, on the reverse strand, counting down.
CGAAGGCCTGCACCGCGCGATGGGGATAGCAAATCGCGGCGGCCTTCATCCGCTCTAAGGGCGGCAAGTCTTTGGCATCGGTCAGCTTCTTGATCAGCGCCATGCCGTAGTCGGGCGCGGTGACGATTTCCTGAATTTCGAAATGATCATCGTTCGCCAGGAAGTGGTCGAGCAGGTAGCGCGGTCCACGCCAGCCACAGCGCGCCGGGTGGATATCGTGCAGCAGGATATGACCGCCGCGACGCACGAACGGATAAAAGGACACGAAGTCGTTGAGACAACCACCGATCGAGTGATCGCCATCGATGAATAGGAAATCGATCTCGCGCTCGTGACGCTCGCGCAGTCGTCGCGCGTAGCGCTGCGAGCGCATGGCTTGCAAGCTGACCATGGCCTGCACGCCGGCGCGCTCTAGCGCTGCGTTCACAAACGCCTGAGCATCGACCACGCAGCCACAATGGTTGGGCGCGAACGGCAGCTTCGGTTCAAAGGGATCCACTGCGTCGATGTGCCCTGCACCGATCTCGCGCAGCGCGCTCGTCATCCATAAGGTGGACATACCCAAAAAGGACCCGATTTCGACGATGCGTGTCGGCCGCGTAGCAACAATGAGATCGCGTAGTTGTCGACCTTGGGACGGCGGCAGGGAAGCGGGCCGCGTCATTGGTTCGCAATAGAGATCAGCGATCACTCGCAGCACAGGATCCTTGCTGTCGGCCAGCCACACCGGCACATCCCAACCCACGTGCATACGGCCATGCATGTCGCGAAACGCGGCCAGCAGCGTCGGCACTTGGGCAAGGGAAATGGCTCTTACATCGGCCTCATCGGTCATCAGCGTTGCGCTACGAGCGGCGCTCGTCAAAGCCTGCGGCGCGACCTTGAGGCGCAGCGCCAGCTCGGCAATCGACACCTGCGCGTCGGCTTTCATATCGAGTAAGCATGGCGATAACGCGCGCCTAGGGCGGCCCGCGACCCGCTCAACTTCGTAGGCGGGTGCGCGGCGAGGCGATACTCCTGCTTGATTTTTCCTGTCGGCATTGAGCGCGAACCTATGGCCTTAGCTGTCATGCCAGAGTAACTACTGGCTAGCGGGAAATCGAGCGCGCCCCGAGCGCAGATCCGACCTCATCAGACCACCATGAGGGGTTCGAAACACGACACTAATCCTGTATTCGCGCGACAGTTGCGGCTTCAGTCCGACCGGCTGCTCGAAAACCCGGTGCGCAACAACGCGCCCTGTCCTACCTGCGCGCGCTGTCTACTCGCTTGCCAAGCTCATGGAACGATGACGTAGTCCGGATGGGCGATCGCGAAGGCCGCCTGCCGATCGGCCTGCGGCGGATAAATCACCTGCGTATTGATCGCGCGCTTCGTCGCTTTGCCAACTTCGCGCGTCATCTTCACCTGACGGTCCCAGCCTTCGGTGAAGATCGCGCCCCACGGGCCGAGATCGAGACAGGTCACGTACTTCGGCTGGCTGTAAGCATGCGTCGGCAAACCAACCAGTTCGGCAGCGGCATTGTGCCCGGCGACGCGACCGAGGCTCAGCGCATGCTGGCAGGACATCGAGGCAACGTGACCGTCGTCGTCGGTCGCCGCCATCGCCACATCACCGCTCACGAAAATGTCTTTGACTCCTTTCGCTCGCAGACAGGCGTCCGCATGAATGCGGCCAAAGCGATCGCGTTCGCCGGCAATCTGCGCGGTTAGCGGGTGCGCTCTGGCGCCGGCTGTCCACACCACCGT
>JANLSI010000609.1:0-1723 GCA_031362345.1 Pseudomonadota bacterium | reverse complement strand
CGAGGAATATGTGTACAGCAAAGAAGGCAATCTGCTGAACACCGGCTTCCTCGACTACCGCGTGCCGGTTGCTTCGGACATGCCGATGATCGACACCATTCTGATCGAAGTACCGAACCCCGGCCATCCCTATGGGGTGCGCGGCGTGGGTGAGGTGCCGATCGTGCCGCCCTTGGCAGCGGTTGCAAACGCAGTGTCCCGTGCGATTGGCAAGCGCGTCAGCGATCTACCGATCTCGCCGCCCAAGCTGCTGGCCAGAATCCAGGCTAAGGGTTGAGGAGCGAGAGCGTGGCGAAGGTGGTACTGCCGCTGGACGCGGCGCGCGCCTTCGCCGACGGTGTCACGCATGTCGAGGTGGAAGCCGGCGACGTGCGTGCACTGCTGCGGGCCCTGGACCAACGCTTTCCCGGCATCGGTCAGCGCCTGCGCACCGGCACCGCTATTGCGGTGGACGGCGAGATCTTTCAGGACCCCTATCTTGAAATCGTGAAGCCGGACAGCGAAGTCTATTTCCTGCCGGCCATCGAGGGCGGCTAGGCCCGCCTGACCACAAAAAGCGGACGGCGCCCGCAGGCGCCGTCCCATCGTCTATCGAAGGTGCCGCACGTCATCATGACGTTCGGCAAACCAGAGCCGTTACTGACCACCCAGCATGAAGCCGAGTACCGCACCGGCCGCGGTCGCAGCAACGTTGCCAGAACCGTGGCCAATCTGCGAGCCGATCAAGCCGCCGATCGCACCACCCATCGCGTTACCGAAGGTCGGGCCGCGGTTTACATACCCGCCGCCGTAGTAAGGCTGCGAGTAAGCGTAAGTCGGCGCCGGATAGCTATAGACCGGCTCAGCATAACGATAGCTCGGCACCACGTAGGCTTGCTGGTAGACCACCGGCGGCGCTGCGATATAGGCCGGGTAGGCCACATAACCGCCACCGTAGCCGCCATAACCACGGTATCCGCCATAGCCCCCGTAGTTACCGATAGAGATGCTGACGTTCGGTCCACCGTGATGACCGTGGTGGCCATAGCCGTGGCCATGACCGCGGTACCCACCGCTGGCGCTGACGCTGGCGGCGCTCAGCAAGAGCACCAGGCCGGCGCCGATGGCGACCAGGGCGCGAAACTTGTGTGAGCCATGGGTACGCATGTCGAACTCCTTGGCCTGCGTTGCAGGCTTGTTACCAACGGCGCGACGTCGCGCTTGGTGGGAGCAAGATTAGGGGGGCGGGGCTTAATCGTTTATGAACGCGGCGCTAACCTTCGTGATGGGCTTCGCATCGTCAGCGTGAGGGATCGACGGTAACAAGCCGAACACCAGATTCAACATTGCGCAGCCCTGCTGCCAGGATTCTTCGAACAGCGAGGCTGCGTCGGGCCAGCGCGGATAGAGCGTGCCTTCGACATCGCCGGTGGCAAAATGCAGCTCGCCTGCGAATTTCTTCGCCAGCGTCTGCATCCTGCGATTACTGCGCATGCACAGCATTCGAACCTTGCTGACACCACGGTTGCGCGCCAGTACCAGCAGACGGCGCAGCAGCTCGGTGCCGACGCCAGCGTTCTGACTGCTAGTTTCGACCGACAGCGCGATTTCGCAACTGCCGAGCCAGGTCGAACCGATGTTGAAGACGATTTCACCGGCGCCACGTAAGACGCTATCGACGAAATAGCCGATCACGATGCGGTAATGCTCATCGACGCGCGAGCAGTATTGCTCGATATGGTCG
>JANLSI010000571.1:0-1812 GCA_031362345.1 Pseudomonadota bacterium | reverse complement strand
CATGCGCATACTTCCGATCGGATTTTCGACAATCAGGGCACCAGCATCCATCTGTGGAAGAATGGCCATTCCATGATGCTATCGCCGAATCGCCGGCCCGGCTGGATCGATCCTGGCAGCATCGGCATGCCCGAGATGGCGAGTGCCACGCTCATCGAGCGCGAGTTTAATCCGAGCTACAGCCTGTTCCCGAATTTCATTTTGCCGATTTCGGCGAGCGGCATGCCGGCGGTGGTGTTGTGGCCTAAGACCTTGCGCACTTCGAGCATGGAAGTGCTGTGGTTCGCGCCCGATTGGGGCGGTGGTCCACGCGACCCGCTGTGGGAAACCCGCATCGCGAATTTCGATCGCATCGCCGCAGAAGACATTCTGTTCGCTGAGCCGATGCAGCACAGCATCGAGTCACCGGGCTTTCGTGGTGTGCCGCTCAGTTATCAGGAGCGCCGCATCTATCACTGGCACGAGGAGATCGATCGCCGCATCGGACGCGAGCAGATAGCCGTCGCACTGAGAGTTGAACCACGTCTCGCGGCGCTGTTGGAATAGGCGGCGCGGCACCGCGCCTGCCTTTGCGAGGCAGTCAGACAATCCGAGGAACCGACAGTCCATGCAGAAATCCAGCGGCGCTGCATCGCGCAGTGTCACCCGCGAGGCCGGCTTCGCCGATTTCGGCCAGTTGATAGCAGCCACCGCGCGCCGTCGCGGCGCTGCCATCGCGCTCGACGATGGTAGCCGCGCGGTGAGCTACGTCGAGTTTGACGCGCGCGCCAATCGTGCCGCCCAGGCCTTGCTGGCCCATGGACTCGCGCCGGGCGATCGCATCGCGGTGCTGGCGGAGAATCGTATCGAATACCTGGAACTCGCGGTCGCTGCAGCCCGCACCGGCGTCATTCTATGCGCGCTCAACTGGCGCTTCGCCGCCGCTGAACTGAGCGATTGCATCGCCCTCACGGCACCGCGTCTGGTGTTCGTCTCAGCCCGTCATGTCGCGCTGCTGGGCACGGATCATGGCGTCGCCACCGTGCATTTCGGCGACGATTACGAAGCACTGCTCGCGCCCTGTAGCGCGCGCGAGCCACCGGCAGTGGTCGAGCCCGAGGACGGTTTCATCATTCTCTACACCAGCGGCACGACCGGCGCCTCTAAGGCTGCCTTGATCAGTCATCGCGCTGAACTGGCGCGCCTCGCGCTCAGCCGCATCGATACGGCGCTCGCGCCGGGCGACAACTTCGTCGCATGGGCGCCACTATTTCATATGGTGGCGCTTGAGCATGCCTTGCACGTGCTGGCCCTCGGCGGCACGGTGCACATCGTCGACGGTGCCGACATCGATCGCATCGTGTATCTGGCCAGCCACGTGCCGCAATGGTGGCTGGTGCTGCTGCCGGGCATGGTCGACCGTGTCGTTGCAGCGTTCGCGCACAGCGGACACCAACCAGCGCCGCTGAAGATGGTCGGCGCGTTGGCCGACCTCGTCAGTCCGAGCCTGGTGGCGGCAAGCTCGCGCCTGTTCCAGGCGCTGTACTGGAATACTTTCGGCTCGACCGAAACCGGCATGTTGCCCTTCGCCGGCACGCGCTTCGCTATCGGTGAACAACCAGTGAAGCTGGCCAAAGCCGCCAATTCGATGCATCTGTTCAAACTGGTCGATGCCGATGATCACGAAGTCACGCCGGGTCTGCCTGGCGAGGTGGCGGTGCGCGGGCCGACCCTGTTCAGCGGCTACTGGAACGCAGCCGACACCAATGCCCACGACTTCCGGGGCGGCTGGTTCCACATGGGCGACGTATTCTGCGCGCGCGAGGATGGTCT
>JANLSI010000568.1:0-3255 GCA_031362345.1 Pseudomonadota bacterium | reverse complement strand
GAGCCGGCGATCCAGACGCAGATCAGCGCACAGGTTACGGCGCGCATCACGCCCGCTCAAGCCGAATTGTTGCTTGGCGACGGGCCTAGCATCGCCGAGATCGTCGCACGGACCACCGCGCTGATCGTGGAATACGCGATTGATATCCCGCGCATCCCGGTCAAACCTAAGGGTAGTCGACGGGGCGTTTACCGACCTTTCGCACTCGAGGTTTCCAAGTTGAATGTTCAACCGCAAGACAGCCAATTGGTCAGTCGGGGACTGCAAACCGGCAAGGGTGTGTTGTACGGAGAGGCTTCCGTTATTCCAGAGCACCGACCGGCCGACTATATCGTGCGTAACCTCATCGATTTCGACGATGTGTCCTATGACGAACACGCTGATCTGATCTACGCGCTGGCCGAGCAGGCGGTGGCGCACCTGAAGTCTTATCTGAAGTCAGAGGCCGAGTTGCACAACGTGTTGGCCAATCAGGGCAAAATTATCGCCGAACATATCCACGCCCAGATGGCTGCTCATTGGGATGACGATGTCGGTGAATTCGAGATCGTCATTAAGCAGGGCTTTACGCCGCTGCGGGACAGCGCGGTGACAGCCGTGGGTGAGGTCTACACCCTGCAACGCTCACCACCGGACCTGGGCAAAATAGGCACGCTGGTTTACGGCGGATTCGCGAAGTGCGCCTACACCCATCAGAAATTTCACGCCGATACCGAGCGTGTGTTGGCTGTCATCCTTGAACGCGACAGCCGCCGTTGGTTTCGACCGGTGCGCGGGCAGCTCAATATCTATTACCGTAGTGGTGTCGATGAGTCGGAATACGTGCCCGATTTTGTGGCGGCGACCGCAGATGCAAGCTGGTTGATTGAAACGAAGCGGGTTGCGGATATGGCCAGCGAGGAAGTACAGGCCAAAGCCAAAGCGGCGAATACCTGGTGCACGAACGCGTCGAACTACGCGGTCAGAAACGGAGGCCGGCCCTGGCGCTATCTGCTTATTCCCCATGACGTGGTGGCGGTGAACGCGACGCTGGCAGGCTTGAGCGCGCGCTATTGCTGGTAGACAAACGTGCCTGATTCATCCGCGCATGATCTAACCAGCGCAGCCGCCCCCCATGGCAGTGGCGCAGGCAAGCTCTACCTGTATGTCCTGCTGGCGATCGCCGCTGGTGCCTTGTTCGGTCATTTCGACCCCGCACACGCAGTCGCGCTGAAGCCACTCGGCGATGGCTTCATTGCCTTGGTCAAAATGTTGATCGGCCCCATCGTGTTCTGCACTGTGGTGCTCGGCATTGCGGGCGCGGGCGACATGCGCAAGGTCGGGCGCGTCGGCGCGCGCGCATTGATTTATTTTGAAGTGGTGTCGACCTTGGCACTGGTCCTGGGGCTAGTCGTCATGCATGTAGTGCAACCGGGGCAAGGATTCAACGTCGACCCGGCCTCGCTCGACGCCAAGGCGGTCGCCCGCTACAGCCAAGCGGCATCGCAACAGAGCATCACCGACTTCGTGCTGCACATCATTCCGCGCACCTTCGTCGACGCCTTCACCGGCGCCGGCGATCTACTGCAGGTGCTGCTGCTGGCGCTGTTGTTCGGTGCAGCCCTGCTCAAACTTGGTGTGACAGCTGAGCCCCTGCTGCGTCTGATCTCAACCCTCGCGCAGGCCTTGCTGGCGATGATGAATATCATCATGAAGCTTGCACCGCTCGGCGCCGCCGGCGCGATGGCCTTTACCATCGGCAACTACGGCATCGGCTCGCTCAGGCCGTTGGCCGCTTTGATGGGCAGTTTCTATTTGACGTGTGCGCTGTTCGTACTGGTGGTGTTAGGCACTATCGCGGCGCTGACCGGCTTCAGCATTCTGCGCTTCATTGTCTATATCAAAGACGAACTCGTGACCGTACTCGGCACCTCGTCGTCTGAAACCGCATTGGTGCCGCTGATGGACAAGCTTGAGCGTCTCGGCTGCCCACGGGCGGTGGTCGGGCTGGTGGTGCCGTCCGGCTATTCCTTCAATCTCGATGGCACCAACATCTATCTCACCATGGCGGCGCTATTCGTGGCACAGGCCTTGAACATCGACCTGAGCTTGCAGCAGGAACTCACCCTGCTGGGCGTCGCGATGCTGACCTCCAAGGGCGCTGCGGGCGTGACCGGTGCTGGCTTCATTACGCTCGCCGCGACTTTGGCCGTGGTGCCGAGTATTCCAGTGGCGGGGCTGGCCTTGATCCTCGGCATCGATCGCTTCATGTCCGAAGCTCGCGCGCTGACCAACTTCATCGGCAATGGGGTCGCGACGGTGGTGGTGGCGCGTTGGGAAGGAGCGCTCGACCACCAGCGCATGGACGAGGTGTTGCGCGGCGCCTGAGGCGCCATCGGCGCTTGGCACAGGCGCATCCCCGATGCCATGATCCGCGCCCCGGTCGTCTGACCTTCGAAGCTCTGGAATCCCCATGCAAATCGGCTCTCTCATCCGTCGCGCGGCGCTCTACTATGGCGACGCCACCTGTCTGACTGAAGGCGTCCGTGACGTCAGCTTTCGCGAATTTGATCGTTTGACCGACGTCATCGGCAATGCGCTGCTGGCGCGCGGCCTGCAGTCGGGCGATCGCGTCGGTGTGTTACTGCCAAACAGCATTGAATGCCTGGTCGCCTATTACGCACTGGCCAAGGCTGGCTTGGTACGTGTCGGGCTGAACACCCGCGAAACCCTCGACAACCACCTCTACAAGCTCGCCGACAGCGGCAGCCGCGCCGTCATTCACGACGACATCGATGGCGTCGAACTCGAAATCACCATCGGTCGCGCCGAGTTCGCGGCGATGTTCCAACACGCGGACGACCGTCCGTGTGCCGTCGACCGCGCACTCGATGCGCCGCTGCGGCTGGGCTATACCGGTGGCACCACCGGCAAGGCCAAGGCCGTCACCCTCACCACCCGCGGCGAGCTGGCGGAACTGTCGGCCTTTCTCATCGACCTGGTAGCCGATCTTGAGCCGGGTAATACCTTTCTGCATGCCGCACCGATCGCCCACGCCTCGGGCGCTTTTTTTCTGCCAGCCATCGCACGCGGCGTGCGCTCGCTGGTGATGAAGAAGTTCGACCCTGCGCAGTTTATCGCGCTCGCGGTGCGCGAACAGGCCAGCCACACCTTCCTGGTGCCGACCATGCTGGCCATGATTCTCGAACAGCAGGAACTGGCTGGCGCCCAATTCGCGCTGCGCAAGATTGCCTATGGCGCATCACCCATCGCGCC
>JANLSI010000536.1:0-8058 GCA_031362345.1 Pseudomonadota bacterium | reverse complement strand
GGCGTAGGCGCCAAGACCGAAGTGGTGGTGCTCGACCGCGACGGTCGCTGGGAAACCGGCGAGGCGGCCACCAATCTGCTGCAAAAGCTCCATCAAGCTTTGAACGGCGGGCATAGCTAGCCGCCACTCGCTAGCCCTGCCGATGCGTTTTTCCGTACTCGGCAGTGGCAGCGCCGGCAACGCTACGCTGGTAGCGCGCGGCGAGCAGGGGCTACTTATCGACTGTGGTCTGACGGTGCGCGAGCTCGAGCGACGCCTGGCCGCAATCCACTTTGCACCGACCGCGCTGCGCGCCATTGTGCTCACCCATGAGCACCACGACCACATTGCCGGCGCAGCTGCGCTGTCGCGCAAATATCGCATTCCGATCCTGACCACCCACGGCACGCAGACTGCCGCTGCCGAACGTCTCGCTAACGCCCATGGCATCGATTATCTGATTGCCGATGGCAGCATCGAATTCGGCGCATTCACGCTCACTGCGGTGCTGGTGCCGCACGATGCGCGTGAGCCCTGTCAGTTTGTGCTGGGTGACGGCGAGTGGCGGCTCGGCATCCTGACCGATGTCGGCCAGGTAACGTCTCACCTGCTGCGCGAATTCGCCGGGCTGGACGCGATGGTGTTGGAGTTCAATCACGATGTCGGACGGCTCGCTGACAGTGTCTACCCGCCCTCTCTGCGCGAGCGCATTGCCGGACCCTATGGTCATCTCAGTAACGTGCAGGCTTCCGCTATGCTGGAACAGCTCGATCTGTCTCAACTGCGCACGCTGGTGGCGGCCCACCTGAGCGAGAAGACCAATAGCCCGGCCTTGGTTGCCGCCTGCCTACGCGAGCGTGTGCCGGCCCATGCGCGCTGGCACATCGCCAAGCAGCACGAGCCACTGCCATGGTGTGAGGTGGGTGAGGTAAGTACGCATCGCGCGGTGCGCTGAGCGATAGTTTCGCAGGTGCTGGACGCTGGCCTGCCGCCCTAGCGCAAGCGCTGCGAAGAGAAGCCGCCAGCGACGACGGCTAGTGTCTATTTGCCCTTCTTCTTGACGTGGCTCATGAGACGGCGGCGTTTGTCTTGCTGGCGTTGATTCAAGTTAACGCGTCGTCCCGCGTAGGGATTCTCGCCTTGGCGGAATTCGAGCTGGATGGGCGTGCCGACCAGGTCGAGCTTGTCGCGAAAGAAATTCTCAAGATAACGTTTGTAGCTGCCCGGCACGTCATCGACCTGATTGCCATGGATGACGATGGTCGGCGGATTGCGGCCACCGAGGTGGGCATAGCGCATTTTGATGCGCCGACCGTGCACCATCGGCGGCGGATGGGCGGTGACTGCCTGGGACAGCAACTCGGTCAAATCATGGGTGCGCGGCGTGGCGAAGGCCGATTCCCAGGCGGCGTCGACCGCCGAGAACAGATCGCCCACGCCGCTGCCATGCAGGGCTGAGATGCAACGTACCTCGGCGAAATCCGCGAAGCGCAGGCGCCGGTCGATTTCGCGACGGATGTGTTCGCGCTGATCGCTCGTCAGCCCATCCCATTTGTTGATCACCACCACCAGCGCGCGGCCGCGGTCCAAGACCATGCCGAGCAGATGCAGATCCTGCTCGGTGAGGCCGTCATGGGCGTCGATCAACAGCAGGGCAATCTGCGTGCGTTCGAGGGCGTTCAGGGTCTGCACGGCGCTGAATTTCTCTTCGATACCATGGCTGCGGCCGCGCCGACGCAGACCGGCGGTGTCGATAATGGTGTAGCCGCGTCCGCGTCGTTCGAAATCGCTGTCGACCGCGTCGCGCGTCGTACCCGGCAAGTTAGAGGTGATCATGCGCTCTTCGCCGAGGATGCGGTTGACCAGGGTTGACTTGCCGACATTGGGCCGGCCGATTACGGCGATGCGTACGCGACCGCTGCGGTCTTCGCGCTCATAGGATGCACGCGCTGGCCAGTCGACGGTGATGTCCTCGATCATCGCTGTCACGCCATCGCCGTGGGCGGCGGAAATGGCATAAGAGCGCGCCAAGCCCAGGGTCGCGAACTCGGCCAGCGCCAGATTGGTTTCGCGGCCTTCAGCCTTGTTCACCGCCAGCACCGCGCGGGTGCCGGTTTCACGCAGCGTTTTGACTATCTCTTCGTCGTTGGCATTGATGCCGGCGCGACCGTCGACCATCACGATCACGGCATCACACAGCCGCGCGGCGCTCAGCGCCTGCGCGCTGACCTGCTGGCTGAGCTCGTCTTCCTGGGCGCCGTCGATGCCACCGGTGTCGACCACGATGTAGCCCGCATCGCCAACCCGTCCGATGCCGACTTTGGGATCGCGTGTGAGGCCCGGCACATCGGCCACTAAGGCTTCGCGCGAGCGGGTCAGGCGATTGAAAAGCGTGGATTTGCCGACATTAGGTCGGCCGACGATGGCGATGGTCGGCTTGCCACCCTCGCTAGCAAAAGACTTCATCTCAGACATGCAGGTCTCCGGCGCGGCGCTCGTCGTTCACGACGGTGGCAAGGCGCCGTCACCATCTGTGCTCAGTGCGGGCGCATGGCGACGAGCTGACCCGTCGTTGAATACAGCAGCAGGATGCCGCCGGCATTGATAGCGGGCGCGATGACGCGATCCTTGGTCACGCGCTCGCGATATTCAAACTCGCCGGTGGCGGCATCCAGCCAATGCACATAGCCTTCGAAATCGGCTACCACCACGTGTCCCTGGAAGAAGATCGGCGCGGTCACAAAGCGATTGGCGAGTGCTTCCTGCTTCCACACCGACTTGCCGGTCTTGGCCTCCAAGGCCCAGATTGAACCCTTGTCGTCGGTCACGTAAACGCGTTCATCGCCGACCGACAGTTCCTCGTAGGAAGACACTTCCCGCGTCCACAGGATCTTGCCGTCAGCAACAGACAAGGCGGCGACGGCGCCCTGGAAGCTGGATACGTAGGCCATGGTGCCGACCACTACCGGTGCCGCGTCGACGTCTACCATACGTTCCAGATCGGAGCGTCCGGTCGGTACCGCCAGCGGGCTTTCCCACACCATCTTGCCGGACTTCAGACTGACCGCCGCGAAGCGACCATTGTCGAAACCGGCCAGCGCGAGGTCTGCATCGATGACCGGTGGCGCGACGCCACGTAAGGTCAGGGTCGGCACGGTGCGTTCGTACACCCACATCTCCGCGCCGGTCGCCGAATTCAGACCGTAGAGACGTCCGTCACCGGTGCGCGCTACCGTCACGCCGTTACCGGCGGTCGGTGCGGCCAGCACTTCGCTCGAGACCTTGGCTACCCAGCGCACCTTCCCGGTGTCGGCTTCGCGCGCGATCAGGCGTCCGTCGCCGGTGCCCATTAGCACCAGGCCGTCGCCGCCACCGGGACCGCCGGTGTATTGCACGTCTTTGTCGTGGATCTCCCACTCTTGCTTGCCGGTCGAAAGCGTGGTTGCGACCAGATGGCCATAGCGATCAGCGACCAACAGGCGTGCGCCGAACACCGCCGGGGTGAGCTTGAGATATTGTTCGTCGGAACCCTTGCCGATGCGATCGGACCAAAGCTTCTCGACCTGCAGCCGTGCCTCGAACTCCTCGAGTTCGTTCGGTTTGATGGCGTTGCTGGATTCGCGGAAGAGCAATTCCTTGCTCGACTGACAAGAGGCGAGCACGGCCACCAGCGCCGCCAGCATGATGGCGCGTAACAACAAACCCATGCTCAGGAACCGCCGCTCTTGGCTGCTGCCGGGCTGCTTAGATTGTCGAGCTTGATCTGAATGGAATCGCGGTCGAGCCCAAGCTTGTCGGCCGCCGCCAGGGCTTCGAGGTACTTGGCGCGCGCAGCGGCAACATCGCCGCGTGCGGCGAGCACATCGGCGCGCAGTTCCGCCGAGCTGTGCTCGCCAGCGACGAGCGGAATCGCTTCGAGCAGTTTGTGAGCTTCGTCATGCTTGCCTTCGGCCAGCAGCAGACGTGCCAGCCGTTGGCGCGCGATGTTGGCCAATTCGCCATGGCCATCAGTGTCGAGCAGACGCTGTAGTTCGGCCTTGGCCTGGCTGTAATCGTTCTTTTCGACCGCCATCTTGGCGACCAGCAATGAACTCAGCTTGGCGTATATCGAATTCGGATAGGATTCGATGATGACGTGTCCGGCCTTCATCGCGTCATCGAGCTTCTGCGCGGCGGCCATCTGAATGAGCTGTTCGTAATTCTGCGAGGCGCTCTCGGCCATCGTCGTCTGGGTCGCGTCCCAGTAACGATAAGCCGCCAGGCCACCGATGCCCAGGGTCAGGCCGAGCAGCAGCGCCTTGCCGTTGTCCTTCCACCAGCGGCGGATCTGTTCAACCTGTTCCTGTTCTGAAACGTAAGCGTCCATAAGGCCTTCTCCGCCGTACAGGCGTCGGTCTGTTGTGTAAATCGGGCCGCGATTATAGCCGCAATCCCGCCGGCCCCGGCTGCACTGCCGGGTGACGTTCGGCGGCTAGCGGCAGAGTGTTTGCAGGGCTGCGGCCACCCCGTCCCGGGGATGGATAGCCTGCGGCGCGTTACTGCGCAGCGGCTTGAGCGTGACCATGCCGCGCGCGATCTCGTCCTCGCCGAGTAGCAGGGCGACGGCGGCGCCCGACTTGTCGGCCTTCTTCATACGTGACTTCAGGCTGCCGCCGCCGACATGCAAGACGATGTGCCAGTCCGGTAGACGGTTGCGCAATTGCTCGGCGAGGCGCACGGCATCGGCATCGAACGGTTCGCCAGTCGCGCTCACATAAACCATCGGGCCGGCAGGCGGATGGGCCTGCGCGGCGCGTAGTTCCAGCAAGCGTTCGACGCCCATCGCAAAACCGATGGCCGGTGTCGGCTTACCGCCCATCAATTCCACCAGGCCGTCATAACGGCCTCCGGCGCAGACTGTGCCTTGCGCGCCGAGTTCCGTGGTAATCCATTCGAAGACTGTCTTCGAGTAATAGTCGAGGCCGCGCACCAGGCGCGGATTGCGCTGCACGTCGACGCCGTTGGCGGCCAGCATTGCGCACAGATTTTCGAAGTGGGTGTGCGATTCGTCGTCGAGGTGATCGGTCAGCGCGGGTGCGCCGGCTATGAGTTCGCCCATGGTCGGGTTCTTGCTGTCGAGGATGCGTAGCGGGTTGCGCTCAAGGCGATCGCGGGAATCGTCATCAAGTACATCGAAATGTTCGCGAAAGTAAGCGCTCAGGGTCTCGCGATAACGGCCACGCGCCGCGCTGGAACCCAGCGAATTCATCTCAAGACGCAGATTGTCGATGCCGAGCGCACGCCACAGGCGGGCTGTCATGAGTATAACTTCGGCGTCGATATCAGGGCCGACCGCACCAAAGGCTTCGACGCCGATCTGATGAAACTGGCGATGGCGCCCACGTTGCGGACGCTCGTGACGGAACATCGGTCCGGCATACCACAAGCGCAAGGGCGTGTGCTGCAGCAGGCCGTTTTGCAAGACTGCGCGCACGCAGCCCGCAGTACCTTCGGGGCGCAAGGTCAGGCTGTCGCCATTGCGATCGTCGAAGGTATACATTTCCTTCTGCACGATGTCCGTGGCATCGCCAATGGAGCGTTTGAAAACCGCCGATTGTTCGACCAGCGGCAGGCGAATTTCGCCATAGCCGTAGCTCGTCAGCAAGGCCGCGACGATCGCTTCGAATTCACGCCAGGCGGTGCTCATCGGCGGCACGATGTCGTTCATGCCGCGTACTGCCTGCAGATGAGCACTCATTCCCGAGCGATCTCCGCTGCTGGCTGGTCCGCGCCACCCAAGGTGGTCTTCACCACCCCGTCGCGCGCCAGCGATGCAAGATCGATGGCCTTGCCGGCGAAAGACAGACGCACCGCTGGCGCGTTGCCGATCACAAGCGTGTAGGGGCGTTGGCCCGTAATGCGGACCTCGTTGCCTGGTCTGACCAGGTTGTAAAAGAGCCGCGCGCCGCCGGCGTCGAGCACTTCGACCCAGGCGTCGGCGCTGGAATTGATGACGACGTCGGCCGCCGCAGTGCCGGACTTGGACGATACGCTGGTCTCGCCGGACGAGGTTTCGACGGTCGTATTCGCTGGCAGCGGAGTCTCTATGTCGGGCGCGCGAAAGAAGGGATCTTCGGAGTGCGTGATCTGTTCGAATTGATAGGACAGCGGCGCTGTTGGCGGCAGGGGCTCGACGGCGGCCGGGTTGCTCTCGGTCAGAAACTTGAGCATCGAAAACGAGTCGCTGTGGGAGCGCCACCACAGTGCGACCAGCAACAACATACCAAGCACCAGAGCCACGGTGGTGTAGCGCACGATCCGGCTGTCGCTGGTGATCTCAAGTGGTGCGCGCGATTCGAAATCGGCTAGCTGCGGCGCCTCGTGCACGCCCTTGGCATCGAATATCGCGAGCAGCGCGTCGCCATCCAGCCCGAGTTCCTTGGCCAGCGCACGCAAATAGCCGCGGGTGAAGGCCGGCGCCGGAAGATCGTCGAAGCGCTCGCTTTCCAGCGAACGGATGATACGGGGTTCAAGGCGCAGACTGCGGGCCAGATCGATCTCGCTGAGGTTGCGCTGTTCGCGGGCGCGTCGCAGCGTGACGCCAATGCCCGCTTCAAGCAATTCTTTCGACGCACGCTCGGACTCACCTGCTGATGGGTCAGTCACTGCGGCTTCGATTCGAGCAGCAGCTTGGTTTGCGACGAGTCGGGAAAATTCTTCTCAAGCTGTAGCCCATAGCTTGCCTCGGCGTCGCGATTGCCGAGCTGACGTTCGATCTGTACCCCCAGCCATAGCGAGCGCGCGTTGGGCTCGGCGAGCGCCGTGAAACGCTGCAGGTAAGCACGTCCTTGCAGGGCACGTTGTTGCTGCAGACTCAAGTCCGCCATCTGTAGCAGCGCTGGCGCCATCTGCGCATCGAGTTCAAGCGCCTTGCGGAAATTGCCGTCGGCCTGCTCAAGTTTGCCAGCCGCCAAGGAGCACACGCCAGCGTTGTAATAGGCATTCTCGGCGTTGCGGTACAGCGGGTTCTCGACCGCCTTCATGATGGTCTTCTCACCTTCCTCATAGCGACCGCGCTGGCACAGAAACTGGCCGTAGTTGTTCAGCGCTGCGGAATTATTGGCATCGATACGCAGCGCCTGCTTGAAGCTGGCTTCGGCTTGCTCGTTTTGGCCGAGGACGCCGTACAGCAGGCCGAGGGTGCTGTGTGCGTCGACGAGGTGCGGGTCGAGCTCGATTGCTTTCTTGAGTTTGTCCATCGCTATCTGGTATTCGCGATTGCGCATGTACTGGCCGCCGAGTTCGGTATTGATTTCGGCGAGCTTGGAGCGGTCGCTCTGCGGTTTGCTGATCGTGGACGGCGACTGGCAGGCTGCAAGCGTCAAGTTCAGGAGTAGGACGGTCAAGGCGCGTGCGCACTTACACATCAGATCATCTCCTCGGTGGCACCCGCCATGAGAGGCGCCTGGCGTTGATGACGGCGAGCACGGGCCTGCACTTCACCGACCAGTTGGCCGCACGCCGCCGCGATGTCGTCACCGCGCGTTTTGCGTGTGACGGTAACGATGCCTGAGCGTGACAATTTGGCGCGAAAGGCGTTGATGGCTTCATCGCTGGAGCGTTCGAAGCCGGCATCGGCGAAGGGATTGAACGGAATCAGGTTGACCTTGGCGGGCAGACCTTGCAGGAGGCGGATCAGGGCACGCGCCTCGGCGACACTGTCATTGACGCTTTTCAGCATCACGTATTCGAAGGTGATCTCCGCATGCGGATTGCACGCCACATAGCGTTTACACGCCGCCATCAATTCGACTAGCGGGTAGCTGCGGTTGATCGGCACCAGCTGGTCGCGCAATTCGTCGTTGGTGGCATGCAGCGACACCGCGAGACTGACTGGGCAGTGGGCGGCGAGCTTGTCGATGCCCGGCACGATGCCGGCAGTGCTCAAGGTCACGCGTTTGCGCGCGAGGTTATAGGCGTTGTCGTCGAGCATGAGACGCATGGCCGGCACGACATTGTCGAAATTGAGCAGCGGCTCGCCCATGCCCATCATTACCACGTTGGTGATGTGGCGGCCGACTTTCGGGGTTTGACCAAGGG
>JANLSI010000529.1:0-4622 GCA_031362345.1 Pseudomonadota bacterium | reverse complement strand
CCCCGAGATACTTATCATCGGTGTCGAGGCCGACGAGGCCGCGTGCATGAAGGCCTCGCTCGACGCTGGCAGGCGCGTAGTGCTGGAGCGTATCGGTATCTTTGCCGATGGCGCGGCGGTGCGCCAAGTCGGTGTCGAGACTTTCGCCGTGGCCCGCGAACACGTCGACGAGATGCTGACGGTCACCATCGACGAGATTTGCGCGGCGGTAAAAGACATCTTCGAGGACACCCGTGCCATCGCCGAGCCGGCTGGCGCACTGGCGCTCGCCGGCCTTAAGCAATACGTCAAGCGCGAAGGATCGCGCGACCAGGAGCTGGACGCCATCCTGAGCGGGGCCAATGTCAACTTCGATCGCCTGCGTCACATTGCCGAACTGGCCGAACTCGGCGAGCAGCGCGAAGTATTGGTCGGCGCGACCATCCCTGAGCGTCCCGGCAGCTTTCGCGAGTTCTGCCACGCGCTCGGTCCGCGTCTCATTACGGAATTCAATTACCGCTATGCCGATGACGCCCAGGCCACGGTGTTCGCTGGCGTGCAAGTACGCGACCGCGACACCGAGCGGCGGCTATTGATCGGCAATCTGCGCGACAAGGGCTACCAGCCGATTGATATGACCGACGACGACGTCGCCAAGATGCATGTGCGCTTTATGGTCGGCGGGCACGGCCGTGGCGTGGCCGACGAGCGTCTGCTGCGCTTCGAGTTTCCCGAGCGGCCAGGTGCCTTGCTGCGTTTTCTCTCGCACATTGGCGAGCGTTGGAACATCAGCCTGTTTCATTATCGTAACCATGGCGCCGCCTCCGGACGCGTACTGATGGGCATTCAGGTGTCGAGCGCCGATTACGCGGCCTTTGAACGCGTCATCCGCGAGCTCGACATGGGTTTCGAAGACGAGACCGATAACCCCGCCTACCGACTGTTTCTCAAATGAGCCTGAGCTTGCGCGAAGCATTGTGCGTGGCCAGTCGTACGCTTGAGCGCGTCGGTTTGAATTGTGGTACGGCGGGCAACTTGAGTGTGCGCGTCGCCGGCGGCTTCCTCGTTACGCCGAGTGGCGTCAAACCCGCGCGTCTGACCCCGGCGGCCATGGTCGCGATGGCGCTCGATGCGACGCTCGTCGACCCCAGCCAGCGGCCCTCCAGCGAATGGCGCTTCCATCGTGATATCTATGCGGCGCGGCCCGATGCCGGCGCGGTGGTGCATGTGCATTCGCCCTCTGCCACCGCGCTCGCCTGTCAGCGTCGCGATATTCCCGGCTTTCATTACATGATTGCCAAGGCCGGCGGCAGCTCGATCCGCTGCTCGGCTTATGCGACCTTTGGCACCCAAGACTTGTCCGATGCGGCCCTGGTTGCACTTGAAGGTCGTCGCGCCTGTCTGCTCGCGAACCATGGCATGATCGCACTCGGCGCCGATCTCGAACGCGCGGTCGATCTCACGGTTGAGGTCGAAGAATTGGCGCGGCAATACGCGCTCGCACTCATGTGCGGTGCGCCAGTGTTGTTGAGTACTAGCGAAATGCGCGATGCCCTGCAACGATTCAAAACCTACGGAGCCAGCGATGGCCAAGAGCAAACCAGCCCCGGCGGCGGTTGAGGAATTTCGTCAACGTCCGCTGTTCCATCTGGCCTTCCGGGTCGACTCCCTGGAAGCGACCCGCAATTTCTACGTCGACGTGCTTGGTTGTCGCGTCGGTCGCAGCAGCGAGCGCTGGATCGATTTCGATTTCTTCGGTTATCAAATCACCGCTCATTGCCTGGGCAAGGATGTGCCGGCGCCAAGCAATGCGGTCGATGGCCACGACATTCCGATCCCCCACTTCGGTTTGATCATGAGTTGGGAAGACTGGCACCGAGCGGTCGATCACATGAATTACATCGGAGTGACCTTTCGGGTCTCGCCCCACATCCGCTTCAAGGACGCGCCCGGCGAGCAGGCTACCTTCTTCCTCGAAGACCCGTCGGGCAATTGCCTGGAGTTCAAGGCCTTCAAGAATATCGAGGATGTGTTTGCGACTAGCCGCTGAGCGCGCGTCGCGCTCTTAAGCGGGGAAGAATAATTCTCGCAGTCGTGCGCCCGGATCTTCGGCGCGCATGAAAGCCTCGCCGACCAGAAAAGCATTGACCGCATGATCGCGCAGACGTCGCACGTCTTCGGCAGTGTTGATGCCTGACTCCGTGACGACGAAGCGATCGTCCGGAATATCCTTCAGCAGACCGACGGTCGTATTGATGTCGGTGACAAAGCGTTTCAGATCGCGGTTGTTGATACCAATCATCGGCGTGCGCAGGCGCAGCGCTCGTTCGAGTTCCGTTCGATCATGGACTTCAGTCAGCACGTCCAGGCCGTATTGCTGGGCGGTGAGTGCCAGCTCATCCATCAATACGTCGTCCAGACAGGCTACGATCAGCAGGATGCAATCCGCACCCAGGGCGCGCGCTTCGACGACTTGATAGGGGTCGATCATGAAATCCTTGCGGATGATCGGCAACGTGCAGGCACTACGCGCAGCTTGCAGATGGGCATCGCTGCCCTGGAAAAAGCGCTCATCGGTGAGCACCGACAAGCAGGCCGCGCCGCCCTTCATATAGCTCGCGGCGATGGCGGCCGGATCATAGTGCTCGCGTATCACGCCTTTGCTCGGCGAGGCCTTCTTGCACTCGGCGATCACACCCGGCCCGCCAGCCTGCACCTTGGCGAGCAAGGCGTTATAGAAGCCGCGCACAGGGTTGGCGCCACGCGCCGCATGGTCGACGTCCGCCAGGGAACGCAGGGCCTTGCGTGCCGCCACTTCGGTTTTTTTATGCGCCACGATTTCAGTCAGGATGTCGCTCATGGACCGCTCGCTCGTTCAGGATTTCTTGAAGGTCTGGGTATACGCGATGAAACGTGCGAAGCACTCGCGTGCCGCGCCGCTGGCGATCACTTCCTGGGCGCGAGCCAGGCCGGCGGCGAGATCGCTTGCGAGACCGGCGATATAGATGGCGGCGCCTGCATTCAAGGCGACGATGTCGCGTGCCGCGCCGGGCTGATTGTCATAGACCGCGCGGATGTGAGCGAGACTCGCCGGCGGATCGCGCGCAGCAAGGCTGGCGAGCGGCTGAAAGGCAATGCCAAGTTCGCGCGGGTCGATGATGAAACGCCGCACTGCGCCGTCGCGCAGCTCTGCCGCATGGGTCACGGCGCCGATGCTGATCTCGTCCATACCATCTTCGGCGCATACCACCATGGCATGCGCCACGCCGAGTCGGCGCAGCACTTCCGCTGCGCGCGTCACCCACGCCACGTCGTAGACACCCATCAACTGCACCGTCGCATTGGCCGGGTTGGTCAGCGGGCCCAGCACGTTGAAGAGCGTGCGCGTACCCAGCTCGCGGCGCGGTCCGGCGGCGTGACGGGTTGCACCGTGGTGGGCGGGCGCGAACATGAAACCCACACCGACGCTGCGCACGCAGTCCGCCACCTGCGAGGGCGCCAGATCGATGCGCGCACCGGCCGCCTCCAGTACATCGGCGCTGCCGCTCGCGCCCGACGCTGCACGGTTGCCGTGCTTGGCGATGTGACCACCGGCGGCGGCGGTGACGAAGGCCGCGGCAGTCGAGATGTTAAAAGTGCCGATGCCGTCGCCGCCGGTGCCGCAGGTGTCGATCAAGGGTGTGATGCTTACATCGACATGCTGCGCGAGTTCGCGCATCACACTCGCGGCGGCAGCGATTTCGTCGATGGTTTCACCCTTCATGCGCAGGCCGATCAAGAGCCCGGCGATCTGCGCCTGGGTCGCATCACCCGCCATGATGGTGCGCATCACGCTTTGCATTTCATCGAAGCTCAAGTCGTGCTTATCGACCACACGCCGAATGGCGGCTTGAATTTCCATGACGGCTCAGGCCAAGCTGCGGTCGAGTTCGAAGAAGTTCGCCAATAGTTGGTGGCCATGGGCGGTGAGGATGGATTCGGGATGGAACTGCACGCCGTGTACCGGCAGGGTCTTGTGTCGCAGCCCCATGATCTCGTCGAAGCCGCCGTCCTCGTCCTCGGTCCAGGCGGTGATCTCCAAACATGCCGGCAAGCTTGCGCGCTCGGCCACCAGCGAATGGTAACGGGTCGCGGTGAATGGAGTTTCGAGATCGCGAAAAACACTCTGACCCTGATGATGGATGGGTGAGGTCTTGCCGTGCATGACACGCTTGGCGTGTATCACGCGCCCGCCAAAGGCCTGGGCGATGCTCTGATGCCCGAGACACACGCCGAGCATGGGAAATTCGCCACCCAACTCGCTCACCACTGCCAGCGAGATGCCGGCCTGGTCCGGGCTGCACGGCCCCGGCGAGATGATGATGTATTGCGGTGCCATGGCGCGGATCTCCGCGACGCAAATCGCGTCGTTGCGCTCCACTCGCACTTCCTGGCCCAATTCTCCGCAGTACTGCACGAGGTTATAGGTGAAGGAGTCGTAGTTATCGATCATGAGCACCATATCGAGGATATCCTTTCAAAATATCTGGATTAATTACCAGAACATGCGTCTCGATACCCGCTCGGATACCCGCTTTTCTCCGCGCTACCCACGGCTGTCGGACTGAAAATCTGACTCCGCAGAATTAAAAGCGCCGGGCCGG
>JANLSI010000528.1:0-5320 GCA_031362345.1 Pseudomonadota bacterium | reverse complement strand
TTGCCGCCAGCGACGCGCCGCAAGCTGGCTCCACCAACACCCGATGCTCGTCGGCACTCAAGAACCGCGAGCCGTAGACCACGTCGGCCCGTCCGTCGAGAATCGGCTTCAAGAGGCGATGATATTCCTGGGGATTATACTCGAGATCGGCGTCCTGGATCACCACCACCTCGCCGCTGGCGGCGGCCAGGCCGGTCTGCAGCGCGCCGCCCTTGCCTTGATTGGTGTCGTGGTAGAGCACGCGGATAGCGAAGGTCTGGTGGCCGGACACGACTTTCACGCAGCCCTTATCGTCGAGTTCAAAGGCGGCGTTCTGACCCTGCAAACCGTCGACCTGGGCACGCAGCCATTCACGCGTGCCGTCGCGCGAACAGTCGTCGACGATGACGATTTCTTTTTCGACGTGGGGCAGCGCCGCTGTCACCTTGCCCAGGCAGGCGCCGATGGTGTGGCGCTCGTTGTAGGCGGGGATGACGACGCTAAGCTTCATGGCAATCCGTTTCGGCCGCAGGCGCGCCGTTCTTTAGTTGGCGGGGCACCGTAGAGTATCCATCGGTTATCGTCAACGCGCCGCCCGTGGGCATCGTGTCGACGCCGCGACGGACGGCCTGCAAGAAAAAACCCCGCACGAGGCGGGGCAAAAGGAGGAGGGAACTATGGGTGAGCTGACTCTACGCCGGGTGCGTGGCTATAACCGGAACTGCTTCACGTCGAATGTGGAACATTGTCATAAGCGCGGCTGACGGACGCGGTTTGCCGATGGCCTGCCGCTCGCTTAACCTGGCTCGATGAGTGCCCCGCCCCTGCTGCGTGCCCGCGGACTATCGCGTTCCTATCGGGCCACCGCGGGTGGGCTCGATATTCTGCGCGACCTCTCGCTGGATCTCGCGCGCGGCGAGTTAGTCGCGGTGGTCGGCCGCAGCGGCTCGGGCAAGACCACCCTGCTTAATCTGATCGGTGCGATGGACCGGCCGAGCGCTGGCCGGCTCGAATTTGCGGGCGAGGACATGACGAGCTGGGACGATCGCGCACGCACCACCTTTCGCCGTGCGCGCCTCGGTTTCGTTTTCCAGGCCTTCAACCTGCTGCCAACCCTGACCGTGCGCGAGAACATCGCCCTGCCGCTTGAACTGAACGGCCTGGCCAGTGCAGTACGGGTGCGGGAGCTACTCGACAGCCTGGGCATCACGGCGCTGGCCGATCGATTTCCCGATCAGATCTCCGGCGGCGAACAGCAACGCACCGCCATCGCGCGCGCCATCGCCCATCGACCGGCCTTGATCATTGCCGACGAACCGACCGGCAATCTCGATCGTGACACCGGTCGTGAAGTGATTGCACTGTTTGAACACAGCGTGCGGGCGAGCGGCGCAACCCTGTTGATGGCGACCCACAGCGACGAAATGCTCGGCCGCGCCGATCGCGTCCTGCAACTGCGCGACGGCGCGCTCTATCCGCGCGCCTGATGTTGCTATGGCGCGCCAGCTTGCGCTTTCTCATCCGCCACCCGGCGCAATGCCTGTTGGCCATCAGCGGCATCGCGCTCGGTGTTGCGATCGTGGTCGGCATCCTGCTCACCCAGGCCAGCGCGCGCCAGGCTTTCGCTGATTCGCTACGCAGTGTGTTCGGCGCCGCCACCCACTTCGTGGTGGCGGTCGATGGCGAGGACTTTGACGAGCACCTACTGGCGCTGGTGCGTCGCACGGCACCGGCGCTGGCGCCGACCGCCATTGTTAGCGGCGCGGTGCGTAGCGGCATTGACGACGGCCGCCAGGCGCTGCAAGTGATCGGTATCGATGCGCTCAATGTGCGCGACCAGGGGGAGAGGGGCGATGTCGCCTGGTTAGACTTGCTGACCGCACCGGGCGCCATGCTGCTCTCGCCACGCACCGCCCAGCGCTTGCAGCTCACACCAGGCGCAGGCCTGGCGGTTGACGGCGAGGCAGGTGCGGCAACCCTGCACTGGCTGGCCTCGAGCAGCGGCGACCACCAACCTGCGCTCGCCCTCACTGATGACATCGCCATCGTCGATATCGCCACAGCCCAGGAAGTACTAGGCAAGGCCGGGCATCTCACGCGTATCGAACTCGATGCCAGCGGCGGCGCGACGGCCGCCGCGCAACTGGCGACGCTGACGCAAGTGTTGCCTGCCCAGGTGCAATTGATCGACGTCGGCCGCCAGGCACGTGGCGCGCGTAGCCTGACCGATGCCTTCTATACCAATCTCGATGCGCTGAGCCTGCTGGCCCTGCTGGTCGGCGGCTTCATGATCTACAACACCATGGCCTTCCTGGTCATGCAGCGCCAGTCGCTGTTTGCGCGGCTGCGCGCACTCGGTGTCACGCGCGCCGCGCTGGCGCGTCTGATCGTGGCAGAAGCGCTCGTCCTCGGTGGCTTGGGCGGCGTGGCCGGTTGCGCCTTGGGATATGGGCTGGCCAGTGCGCTGATGGCCCCAGTCGGACAAACCTTGCGCGATCACTATTTTGCGACAGGCGGCGCGCAACTGGTGTTCGCACCGACGCTGGCTGGGCTCGGCATCGCGCTCGCGGCGCTCACCACCTTGCTGGCGGCGGCCTTGCCTGCATGGTCAGCGCTGCAGGCTGACCCGGCCCACGCCGCGCGCTACTCGGTCAGTGCCGACAGCGCTGCCCATGGCCTGTCGCGCGCGGCCGGGGCGGGGCTCGCCTGTGGCGCGCTCGCACTGGCCTTGCTCGGTCTATCTTCCCGCTCGCTGTATGCCGGCTTCGCCGCGCTGGGCGCGACTATCCTGGCGGCAATGTTGATGGTGCCGTGGCTGGTGCAATACGGTCTGGCACGGCTTGCCCATCGCAATGCACGCTTGCGCCCCTTACCCGTGCGCCTCGCGCTCCGCGGCGCGGCACGCTCCATGGGGCGCATCGGCATGGCGGTGGCGGCGCTGATGGCGGCGACCGCCACCAGCGTTGGCGTGGGCCTCATGGTGGCCAGCTTTCGCGGTGCGGTCGACGATTGGCTGAACCAGTTGCTGCGGGCCGAAATCTATATCTCGCCGGGCTTTGACGAACACGCAGCGCCGCGCATCGATGAAGCCTTCATCACCCGCGTCGCGGCCTTGCCGAACGTCGCCGAGCTCTCGAAGATCCGTCGTGTGCGACTGCTGGATGGCGATAGCGAACTGCGCGTGACGGCCTATGCGCTACCGCTTGCCGCGCAACGCGGCTTTCATTTTCTGGCGGGCGAGGCGCCATGGCTGGCGTGGGAAGCGCAAGACATCGCGATAGTTTCGGAACCGCTCGCCTATCGCTTGCAACGCCATGTCGACGACCTCATCGTGCTGCCGACACCGGCCGGACCCAAGTCCTTTCGCATCGCTGGCATCTATACCGACTACGGCAGCGAACGCGGCGTGGTTGCCATCAGCCTCGCGCGCTTTCGTCACTACTGGCACGACGAGCGCGTACACGGCCTCGGCGTCTACCCACGCGCCGGCGCCAACAGCGCCGCACTGGCCGCGCAATTGACGACGCTCATGCCACACGACGGCGGCCTCGCGGTGTGGTCCAACGCCGCGCTCAAGCGCCGTTCACTGGCGGTATTCGATCGCACCTTCGCCATCACACACGTACTGACTTTATTCGCCGCCGCGATCGCCGCGCTCGGTGTATTCAATGCGCTGCTCGCGCTGCATCTCGAACGCGGACGCGAATACGCCATGCTGCTCGCTATCGGTCTCGCACCGAGCGCACTGCGCGCGACGCTGTATCTGCAGACCGCCGTCATCGCGCTGCTGGCCACGGGTTTAGCGTTGCCGCTGGGCGTGTTAATCGCCAAGCTCCTGATCGCGGTCATCAACATCCGCTCCTTTGGTTGGAGCATGCAACTCACACTCGATGCACCCGCTTTGCTGACACCGGCGCTGGGTGCGCTGTGCGCCGCGCTGGCAGCGACTGTCTATCCCGCTGAGCGCGCGGTGCGCATCGATCCGGCCACGGCGCTGCGTTATGAATAGACAGCACGGGCTGCTCGTCGCTCTGCTGGCGGTGATCGCTGTGGTGGCTGCCTCTGCCTGGCGTTCGCGATTACCTAATGCCCGCATGGAACTAACGGATCGCGCCATCGCCGCACTCAGTGCCGCAGCAGGCGGCAACGTCGGCTTCGCACGCGCCGAGCAGCCGCGTGAATTCGTATTTCCGCGTGACCACGCCAGCCACGACGACTTCCGCTCAGAATGGTGGTATTTCACTGGCCATCTGCGCGATGCCGACGAGCGCCCATGGGGCTTTCAATTGACCTTGTTTCGTTTCGAATTGAGCGCCGACAAAACCCCATCGTTGTCACAATGGCGCACGCCGCACGTGTTGCTCGGCCATTTCGCGCTGAGCGATATCCAGGGCCGGCAATTTCACGCTTTTGAACGCCTGAGTCGTGCCCTGCCCGGCATCGCCGGCACCAGCGCGACGCCGCCGGCGGTGTGGTTGGACGACTGGCGCATAGAGCAACGGGGCACCGACGGCTGGCGCCTGCGTGCTGGCCAAGACGGCATCGACATCGAACTGGAACTCCAAGCCGCCAGCGCGGTGGTCTTGCAAGGCGAGGCCGGTCTGTCACGCAAAAGCGCGGTCGCGGGCAATGCCTCGTATTACTACTCGGTGCCACGCCTGTCAGCGCGCGGTCGAGTGCGCCTGGCCGATGGCGAACACGCGGTACAAGGGCTAGCCTGGCTCGATCGCGAATGGAGTACCAGCGCACTGTCGCGCGCGCAGGCCGGCTGGGATTGGTTTGCCGTGCAGCTCGCCGATGGCGGCAGTCTGATGTTCTATCACCTGCGCCAGCGCAACGGTGGCGCCGATGCCTTCAGTGCCGGCAGCTACGTCGATGCGCGTGGCGTCCAGCACGCACTCGGCGCCGAGGATGTCACCATCGAAGTCCTAGGTGAGTGGCACAGTCCCGGCAGTGGGCGCAACTATCCCCAGGGCTGGCGTTTGCGCGTACCGAGCGCAGGGCTGGACCTCATACTCGCGCCGCGGCTCGCCGATCAGGAATGGCGCGCGCGCTTCCACTATTGGGAGGGCGCCGTAAACGTCACTCAAGCCGGCCAGCCCACCGGCCTGGGTTATGTCGAATTGACCGGTTACGGCGCGCGCTGACCTTCCTCAGCGCACGATCTCGTAGCACGGCTGATAGGCGCGCCCCGGCAGACGCATGCGCTGCTGGGCGACGAAACTGCCGAGCAGCCCATCGAGGGCGGTCATGATCGCGCGCTCGCCGCGGATCTGAAACGGCCCATGGGCTTCGACCGCGGCAATGCCCTGTTCCTTGACGTTGCCGGCGACGATGGTCG
>JANLSI010000500.1:0-4130 GCA_031362345.1 Pseudomonadota bacterium | reverse complement strand
AGCTGGGCGACGATTTCACGCTGGCGGCGCTCGATTTCCTCGTCGAAGAATTCGATAACCTCGCCAGTATCGAGGCGCACCATGTGATCGTGATGGGCTTCCTGGGCCATCTCGAACACCGCATGGCCACCGTCGAAATTGTGCCGCTGCACCAAGCCGGCTGCCTCGAATTGAGTCAAGACCCGGTAAATGGTGGCCAGCCCGACATCTTCACCGGCATCAATGAGAGCCTTGTAGACATCCTCGGCACTCATATGCCGGTCGGAATTGCCCTCCAGGATCTCCAGGATACGTAGCCGCGGCAGGGTCGCCTTCAGACCCGCTTTTTTGAGTTCCTGCGTATCCATGAGCAATCCACATTCCGGTGCCAGTCGTTATTCGAGAGAATAGCATCTTCGCGCCCGCGCGAACCGTTGTGCTAGGATGCCGCACCACGCTGCGGCCGCGACGGTGATGCAGTATTTTTAACGTTCGCTGCGATCAATCCTAGCAGGCTCGTGAAAAGCGTTAGGCCCTGACACCGCGCGCCCGAGATCCCTTTGCAAGCGACACTTCATGCGTAAAACCTTACTTCCAGCCTTATTCATCGCTGTCCTGCTTGGCGGCTGTTCAGCGCCGCGTATGCCGTTCTACCGGCTACCGTCGGTAGGCGATCTGCCGTTCGTCCATAAAATCGATGTGCAGCAGGGCAATGTCATTACGCAGGAGATGGTCGCGCAGCTGCGCAAGGGCATGGAGAAGAAAAAGGTTCAGTTCATTATGGGCACGCCCATTATCGTCGATACCTTCAACGCCACCCGTTGGGATTACATCTATACCTCTCAACATCGCGGTGGCGAGGTCGAACGACGGCACGTGACCTTGGTATTCGCCGACGACAAACTCGCGCGGGTCGATGGCGACGTGAAGCCGGCGGCCGGCGAAATCGAAGTGGAGTTACACCAGGACACCACCGTCGATGTGCCCAAGGGCCGCGGCCGCGGCGTGATGGCGCGCATCAAGGAAACCATCCCCTTCACTGGTGACAAGGAAGATAAACCTGCGCAGGGTGACAAGGCCAAACCAGCCGAGACCGACGGCAAGGCCCGCGCCACACTCGCGGACGGCGACAAGAAGGATGACGACAAATCGCCGGTGGCCGACAAGGTGGCCGCCGCCGACAAGCCAGCCGGTGTCGAAGTGCCGGAAGATCCAGACGTCGAAAAAGCCGCGCCGGCGCCTATCGAAAATCCCTATGAGAACATCCAGTCGGCGCCAGGCGAAGGCATCATAGTGCCGCCGGACGCGCCCCGCATGCGGCAAAAAAAGGGACTCGCGACGCGCTTCTTCAATGTCTTCGGGCTTGGCGACGGCGACTACGTGCAGCCCACGCCGCAGGACAAGCCGCAAGAACCGCTGGTCAAGCGTCCCGAACCCGAGGAGTAAGCACGCGCTCAGCGGGACACAAACGGTCGACGGGGTCGAGCCCTGCGCCGTCGGCGGATGAGCTTCGGATCGTCGGCCAAGGGCCGGTAGATTTCAATGCGGTCGCCGTCGCCAAGCACGGTGTCCGGGCCACAGGGCACGCCGAAAATCCCAAAGCTCGCCACCGCGAGCTCCATCACCGACAGGCGCTCGTGCACCCGTGCCCGTTCCAGCGCACCGCGCAAGGTCGTGCCGGGGGGGACCTCAAGCGCGAGCGTCCATTGCTGGTCAGGTGCCGCATAAACCACTTCCAGCCGCGTACGCTCACCGCCCATAAACGCTATAGGCGCGCGTCTTGAAGGCCTCAACCAGGGAATCGGCGATCGGCTTGAACACAGTCGCGAAGACCTTGCCCAATAATTTACCGCTGAACTCGAACTCCATTTCAAGACCCACCACGCTGCCGCCGTCGGCGGGCTCGAAGTGCCACTGTCCCTGCAGTCTCGAAAAAGGACCATCGACCAGCGTGAGCGCAATGCTGCGCCCAAACACGAGTCGGTTGTCAGTGGTGAAACTGGCGTCCAACGGCCCCTTCTTCAAGCGCAGGCGGGCACGGATCCGATCGGGCTCTTGCAGCAGGATCTCGCTGTCGGCACACCACGGTAGAAAATCGGGATAGGCCACCACGTCATTGACCAGGTCGAACATCTGCACGGCGGAAAACGGCACGAACGCCATCCGCTTGACGATGGTCATGCCGGCCACCCGCAGCGCGCACTGGTGATGGGGAATTGATTGAGCCACGCTGTAACGATCGGCCGCAGAAAGAAAATCTTCATCGCCTCGCATTTTCGAAGATCGTGCGCGCGTCTACAAGAAGTGTAACCGACCCTCGGTGTACGCCAGCCCAGGCAGTTCAGCCTGGGCGGCGAACCTTGGCGCTATAATGCGCCGCCTTCACCCAGTCAGCAGCGAATCTTCAGCGCGACCATGAGCGGTAATACCAGCAAAGCCAAGCAGCAGCCCAGTGCGATCGCGCAGAACCGCAAGGCACGCCACGATTTCACTATCGAGGACACGTTCGAGGCAGGCCTGGTGCTTGAGGGTTGGGAAGTAAAGGCCGTGCGCGCTGGTAAGGTGCAGCTGCGCGATGCCTATGTGCAGTTCAAGAATGGCGAAGCCTTCATGTTCGGCGCCCTGATCAATCCATTGCCGTCGGCGTCGACCCACGTCAACCCGGACCCGCAGCGTTACCGCAAGCTGCTCATGCATCGTACCGAGCTCGATCGCATGATGGGCGCCATCGAGCGCAAGGGCATGACCGCCGTCGCGCTCGCGATGTATTGGAAAAACGGGCGCGTCAAAGCCCAGATTGGGCTGGCACGTGGCAAGAAACAGCACGATAAGCGCGCCGCCGAGAAGGACCGCGACTGGGGCCGCGAAAAAAGCCGTATCTTAAAAGGCAGCCGCTAGTCTTCATGGTTTGATGGCGTGTCGCGCTGATATGCGAATTCATTCGCACATTCAACCGGTGTCTCAAACGCGCGCTCTGGAATGGGTGTGCGAATGAATTCGCACCTACGGGCGATTGCTGTACACTGCCCGCTCACTATTGATTTCCCCGGGGGCGTCACGGTTTCGACGTGGGTATTAAACCCAAGGGGCATGCCGAGGCGCAGACCACCTCGTAAATCCAGCTGCAGCCAATTTAGTTGCCAACGACGACAACTACGCACTCGCTGCTTAAAACCCAGTAGGGTGCCGTCCGACTGAAGCCGTGCTTGTGCGTTCAGCACCGGGCGTCATATCTCACAAGATCGCGATGGAAGCTCGTCTGGGGCGGAAGCGCTAAAAAAATACCAGACTCGCTGTCTGTCTTCCCTGCCGGTCGGGTAGCAGATAGCTAAATTAAAGATTCGGCTAAGCATGTAGAACCGACGGCAGAAGATTTGCGGACGCGGGTTCGACTCCCGCCGCCTCCACCATCTCAAGATTCCAAGGCGCCCCAGGGCGCCTTTTTTCTTGTCTATTTTCCTGCATTTACGCTCGCTTCTGTACTCAAGGCGTCCTAAACCGTTCTGAGAAATCCTTGATTCCGGTGCCAGTTACCCGGTGCTGAAGACCAATCGGGGGCGGTTCATATCATTGGATACTAAGGAACGGACTGTTGAAACGGGGCCACCATGCCAGCCCCTTGCAAGCGCCCTCATGTTCAACCGACAGATACTATGCTCGCGTGGTAACACCACACGATGACTAAGGAACCCGAGAAATGCGCGCAGTGATCGGTATCCACAATGCCCAAGCATTGGCCAGTGACCGCAGCCGCCCCACCCCGACCGTGTGGTAGACGTTACCCGCTATCAACAAGGGCTAGCTGATATGGCCACCAAGAAGAACACCCCCAGCTGGAGCGACGTCAAAACTCAACTGGCCGACTTTGACCGCGCGGGGCTGATCGGCCTGGTGCAAGACCTGTGCGCAGCCAGTGAGGACAACCAAGCCTTCATTCACACCCGCTTGGGTCTGGGCGACGATCCCCTCGAACCTTACAAAGCCACGATCACGCGATGGATCAATCCGGCTGACCTGCGCAAACCGATGTCGGTGGCCAAGGCCAAAAAAGCCATCACCGACTACAAGAAGGCACTCGGTCATCCCGAGAGTCTGGCCGAACTGACGGTGTTCTATTGCGAAGAAGTGTTCGCCTTCCTCGCCGGTTGCGG
>JANLSI010000496.1:0-5815 GCA_031362345.1 Pseudomonadota bacterium | reverse complement strand
CGAAAGTCGCTCGGCAGGTCGCGGTAAGGCATGAGATGGAACCAGCAAAGTTTCATGAATTCGCTCCTGCCCGGCGCGTCGCATGCGCACGGATTTGCTTACGGTAAATTGTCGCAGCGCCGCTATGCACGGTCCCGAAATGGGACCGATGTCCTGGGACAAACGTCCCGCTTTCGGAAGTGCGTGGGCGCGTGGTGTTGCACATGGCGGTTAAACCGGCTGAGGAACCAAGCTGGGGCCCCCTTGGTCGAGCCAGACCTGGTCCTCGGTGACCTGTGCGAGGCAGGCGTCAAGATTGAGGTCGTCCCACGCTTTTAGAAAAGCGCGTACGACAGCTTCGTTACGCGCTTCGATGGATGCGTTTTCCGTACTCATGAATACCTCGGTAGTCGAACGATGAAGCCATGGCCCGTCGTCAAGTGGGGCTACGGCGGAACAGGAGAGAGCAAAGCACATGCCAAGGACCGGATATTCAGTGGCGGTCAAGGAGCAAGGCCGTCGGGCCTTTCCGGCACAGGACTTGCTCTGAATATCGCACTTGGTGGAACTTGGCGCTTTACAAGGGTAGCGAGCGCTACCCGCGTGGCGACGCCGTCGAATTGGGCAGCACGATGACAGCGATATTCAGCGAAACATTGTATGACCGGCACGGTCTGCGTCTGCAGGTGCTGGTCGGCGGCAACGGTGCGCCGCTGGTCGTACTACACGACGAAATGGGCTATCCGGGCGCGATGGCTTGGCAGAGAGAACTTGCAGACGCGCGTCAATTGCACATTCCGCTCGCGCCGGGCTATGGCATCGCGCCGCGTATCGAGTGGGTGAACAGCGTACGCGACCTCGCTTGCGTTTACGCGCGCTGGCTGCGTGAACAACAGCTTGCGCCGGTGGACGTGATCGGTTTTTCCTTTGGCGCCTGGCTGGCCGCCGAAATGCTCGCGAACGACGCAACACTTTTTCGCCGTATGCTGCTGGTCGCGCCCTTGGGCATCAAGCCCATAACAGGCGTGATACTCGACGCCTACGGGCTCAGTCATCGCGAACATTTAAAAGCCACCGTCGCGGAGCCGGACGCTACGGAAGAATTCGCCACACTTTACGGCGGTGCGCCCACCCCGGCCCAGATCGAGGCCTTTGATGACGCTCGTGCCGAGAGTGCGCGACTCGCCTGGCAGCCCTATATGCACAATCCCTCGCTGCCCTTTCTGCTCGACGGACTGGGCGATGTGGTGCCGGTCTCCATCGTCTGGGGCGAACGTGACGCAGTCGTGCCACGTGCCAGCATGCAGGCGTACGTCACGGCGCTCGGCAAAGCCGGCCTGCACGTGGTGCCGAGGTGTGGGCATCGTCCGGAGATCGAACGCAAGGATTCCTTTCTCGCCATCGTGCGCGAATTCTTCCGCTAGTCGCGAGGAGCACTGTCATGCATTTCATGTGGTTTACCGAACGTGCTTATCACTACGACCCTGATATCGATCCGGAAAAATATCGCGCCTATGAAAACGAGGTCATACGCAAGCGCAGCTTCTTCGCCACGCCTAACGAATTCTTTGAGCCGCAAGTGGCGGCCAGACTCCTGAACCAGTATCTGGATGAAAAAATTTATACCGACGCCGAGTTGATGAATTTCGACGGCGTCATGCTGAACGAGCACCACGGCAATCCTTTTTGTCTAGGCGCGGTGATGGATGTTGAAGCGGCGGCGCTCGCTAAAACTACTAAGCGCGTGAAAATCGTACTGCTTGGCAACCCGGTGACGACCGTGGGCAATCCGCTCCGTCTCGGCGAAGAATTAGCCATGATCGATTTGATCTCCGGGGGACGGCTGGTATCGGGCTGGGTGCGAGGGGCGGGCAGCGAGCAACTCGCCAACAACGCCAATCCGGCTCACAATCGCGAAATGCTCGAGGAAGGCATCGACCTCATTGTCGAATCGTGGACGCGCCCAGGTCCGTTTCGTTACGAAGGTAAGCACTTCCACTTCCGCCACGTGAATCCGTGGGTCAAACCATTGCAGCAACCTCATCCGCCCTTCTGGATGCCGGGACTGGTCAGTCCTGACACTGCGGCCTACTGTGCCAAGCGTCGTTATCCCTACATCGCCTTGGCCACCAAACTGAAGCCCACCACCGAATTGTGGGACTTCTACACCAAAGCTGCGGCGCGTGAGGGCTATCAGGCGGGGCCCGAAAATTTTGGCTTCATGCAGCCCGTGATGGTGGCCGACACCCAGGAGCGAGCCGAGGAGATGGGCAAGCGCATCTTGTTCGGCGGGGCGTTTGCGCACTTTGCTCGCCCGGAATGGATGTTCCCGTCGGGCTACAACTCGAAAGCGGCCACTCGTCGTTTGGCAGAGAACGATTTCGGTCCTAACGCCACTAACAAACCTCTCTACGGAGAGGGCGGCGAAACCTCCGAGGCCGAAATCGAGGGCGTGAAGAAAATCATCTATGACACCTGGCCCGACGTGAAAAAGGACATGGTGATGATCTGCGGCACACCCGATAGCGTGATTCCCAAACTGAATAAAGTTTTAGATGTGCTGCGCCCTGGGATTTTCTCGTTCTGGCTCGACGGTCCGGTGCCGCACAAAGATCGGTTGCGCTGCCTCGAGTTACTGAACCGCGACGTGATCCCGGCGATGCGCGATCATGGCAAGAAGCTTGGTCTGGTCGATCCCTTCCGCTGTACCCCGGGCGGCAGATTACTGCATGGACGTGCGCCTGAACCGGTTGCAGATCTGGAGGCGCTTGCTGCTTTGGGGATTTAGGCGAGAATGGCGGCGGCCGCCCTCGGATTTACGTCATGAGCGATTGCTGCGCTGCGTTTATTGACATCGACGAGTCCGTCACTCAATGTCCCGGCTCTCTCGATACCCGGGGCCCGACCGATGTCCCAATTAAACACTTTCGATATCGCGGCCGTGCATCGCGCATGGTCGCGATTTTGTGATGCGGGCGACGCCGGCTATTTACGTGGGCTGCCGCCTACTGTTTCGGCATCGTGGCAACGCAGCTTCGCGCTCGGTGTCGACCCTGGTCTGAAACGCTTTCCCGGCGATGGCAGTGAACCGCGCTGGACTGCAGAAGAAGCGGCGCTGCTGCGCGTAGTCAAGGGCGCAGTCGCGCCATTTGAACAGGAGCTGCGCGAATCAGGCAGCTTGTTCGCAGTGGTCGCTCGCAGCGGACGCATCATCTATCGCGACGGAAGTCCGCAAGTATTACGTGCAGCAGATAGCATCGGTTCTGTTCCAGGCGCTACTACATTGGAAAGCGCGGCTGGCACCAACAGTGCCGGCACCAGTCTTTATCTGACCGAAATTACTCGCGTAGAGCGCTGGGCCCATTTCTGTGAGGCGTTCTGGTCGTGGTCCGATATCGGCGTGCCTTTAATCCATCCCCTTACACGCGCACTGCTGGGTATGGTTGATCTTGGATTGCCCCATGATCTCATCACGCCCACCGTCGTGCTCGTCGCCAAGACGGTCGCCGCCAGCATAGAACGGGCCGTGTTGCAGCAAGACGGCGCCGCTTTGCAGACCCTACTGAAGTCCTGGTCGTCGCGCACCATGCGTGCCGACAGTGCGCAACTCGTCATCGACCGTCACGGCACCATCCTGTGCGCCGACGAAGCGGCGATGCGACTGTTTGCGCGAAGTGGCGGAGTGCCGAGCGCTTCGACCATTTCGGAAGTGCCGGCACTGGTTGGAATTGCTGATGCCCTGGCAAGCGGCACGACTAGCGCCTACCCGATTACGCTCGATGCGGCTGAACTCACCGTGCATGCCGAGCCGATGCGACATGGCGACGAGTTGGCGGGTGTTATGGTGCGTGTCGAGCGACTCCACCGCAGCGTTCCGAGTTGCAAGCGGAGGCCCACTTACCGCTTCGAAGATTCGATTGGCGACAGCACGTCGCTGCGGCGCGTGGTGCGACTGGCGAAGCGTCTTGCACCGCTCGAACTGCCGGTGCTGATCCATGGTGAGACCGGCACTGGCAAAGAGCTGCTTGCCCAAGCCATACACGCCGCCAGCCCGCGCGCTGGTGGACCCTTCGTGGCCATAAATTGTGGAGCGATCGCACCCGAACTTATTGCTTCCGAGCTGTTCGGTTACGAAAAGGGCGCATTTACGGGCGCGAATCGCGCGGGGCAGCGTGGCAAGTTTGAACAAGCCCACGGCGGCACCTTATTTCTCGACGAATTCACTGAGACGAGTGCAATTTTTCAAGTCAGCCTGTTGCGCGCCATACAGGACCAGGCGGTGGTGCCTGTGGGAGCGGACCATGCCCGCCCTGTCGATGTGCGAATCTTGTCTGCCACGAACCGCATACCCGAGCAGGCGATCGCCAGCGGTGTGTTGCGCCGCGATCTTTTCTATCGTCTCAATGGCGCCATTCTGACGCTGCCGCCACTACGCGAGCGACGCGAGGATATCCCTGCCTTGATTCGACATTTCTGTGCCCAGGTCGGGCGCGCTATCGAGTTTGCGCCGGCGGCGCTTGACGCTCTGATGGCACACGATTGGCCCGGCAACCTGCGTGAGCTTCACGCAGTCGTTCGCAGCGCAGCCTTACTCGCTGAGGGCGACATGATTGAACTCGATGACCTACCCGAAAAGCTGCGCGCGGACGCATTGACTCAAGTCAACGACAGCGTTCACGAGGGCGGGCTGCAGCTCCTCGAAGCCGAGCGGCAGGCCATTGTGCGAGCCATGACGGCCTGCCAAGGCAATGTGCGGCGGGCAGCGCTCGCCCTCGGTATGGGACGCAGCACACTGTACCGTAAGCTCGACGAGTTCCATCTGACCCGCAACTCTTCCTGGACTTAGCCGGCGACGCCCTATATCGGGTGTGCCGCCAGGACACCAACGGAAGCGGCCCCTCTAACCGCCCACGATATTTTTCCCCCTTCCTCGTTTGCCGTTCGCCTTGGCCGATTCCGCAGTGACGGGTCCAGCCGTGGCACAGGTCTTGCTCTAAAGTTTCGCTGAAGCGTCGTCTCTGCGCTAATCACGCGCAGCCTCGGCAATTGACGGTGTCGCTATGCGTCACCAGCAACTAATACCATTAAAGGAAAGTGACGATGAAATCGATGCTGTTCATGCTGCCGACGATTCCCGCGACTTATGAAGAGCGCGAACGCCTGCGACCTATCGGTCGTAACGTCGAGCGAATGCAGCAGATGTTGGCGCAGGTGCGCGAGATCGCCGAGTACGCCGACCGCAGTGGCTTCGACGCGCTGACACTGACCGAGCATCACTTCCACTCGGAGGGCTTGGAAGTGTCGGTGGCTCCCATCCCATTTCTGGCGGATCTGGCGGCGCGCACCCGTCGCATCAAATTCGCTACCTTGGTGCTGGCGTTGCCGGCCTGGGATCCTATTCGTCTGGCGGAAGAGATTGCGATGCTCGACCACCTCAGCCAGGGTCGTTTCATTCCGGGCATCGGACGTGGTTATCAAGATCGTTGGATCAAGGTGCTCGGCCAACAGTATGGCGTCAGCGGTGCGTCGTCGGATGGTTAAGCCGCAGACCGCCACAACCGCGAGGTCTTCGAAGAGCTCTATCACATCATGAAGCTGGCCTGGACCGAAGATGCGTTCAGCTACAAAGGTAAGTACTACCAAGTGCCCGCGCCGCACGACGAAGGCATTCGTGACTGGCCGGTGGCCGCCACCTGGACCGCACTCTATGGCGCGCCTGGCGAGCTCGACGCCGAGGGAGTGCTAAGGAAGATATGCGTCGTGCCCAAGCCCTACACACAGCCTCACCCGCCGCTCTGGCAGGCGTTCTCGGCAAGTGCCGAAACCATCGATTGGT
>JANLSI010000422.1:0-3552 GCA_031362345.1 Pseudomonadota bacterium | reverse complement strand
CGATGACACACCGGACACCGGCTGCGGTCTCAAAATCATTCAACGCGAAGCCTTTCTGAAGCTGCCGCGCTTCGACCATATGCACCGCTTCCTGCCGGCCCTCATGCGCCGTGATGGCGCCGCCATCCGCTCGGTGGCGGTGTCCCATCGCGCGCGTGTGCACGGCGTGTCCAAATATGGCGTGTGGAACCGCTTGTGGGTTGGCATTGTCGACCTGTTCGGCGTGATGTGGCTCAAGCGTCGGGCCTTGCGTCTCGCTGCCGTCGAGGAGTTGCGTCATGACCGCTGAGCAGGCCTGGATCAGTGTCGGCATGTGCGGCAATCTGCTGTTTTTTTCGCGCTGGGTGGTGCAATGGTTGGCCAGCGAACGCGCCCGACGCAGCGTTATCCCGCTGACCTTTTGGTATCTGAGTATCGCTGGCAGTGTGGTGCTGTTGGGCTATGCGCTGTACCGCCGCGATCCGGTCTTCATCGTCAGTCAGTTACCGAACAGCATCATCTATTTCCGTAATCTGCATCTGCTCAAGCGCGAACAAGGGGCGGGCGGCGCGTCGTGATCCTGCCGCGCTATTTTATCCGCGAGACCGTCAAGATCACCGCCGCCATCGTCGGCGGCCTGCTGGTGCTGTATCTAACCATGCGCCTCGCCACTGCACTCGGCGATGCCGCCGAAGGCAAGATTGCACCTCAGCATATCGTGCGCATGGTCGGGCTGAAAATGCTGGTGTCCTTGAAGGACTTGCTGCCGATGTCGCTGTTCCTCGGTACTTTTGCCGCCACCACCCGCATTCAGCTCAGTTCCGAATGGGTGGTCATGCGGGCCGCCGGCATGAGTCATCAGCGGCTGCTCAAGCCGCTCCTGGGCTTAGGGCTGGCGGCGGGCATGGTGGTGGCCCTGATCACACTGGTGGTCGGACCGCAGGCCGAGCACTATCTGCGCGAGTTGAAGGAGATCACGGAGAACGAAGCGACCATCGCCGGCGTCAAGGCCGGCCGCTTCCGTGACCTGGCGGGCGGGCGGCGGGTGTTCTATGCCGAGGCTATCGCTGCCGACGGCAAGCATCTGGAACGCGCATTCGTCCATTCGCGCGACAAAAAAACGGCCATCGGCGACGAAGGCGCTCTGCGCGCTGACCACGCCTCGATCGAGACTGACCGCCGTGCCCACGGCCGTTTTGCCGTGTTCGAAAAGGGCGCGAGTTATGCCGGCGAACCCGGTCAGGTCGATTTCGTCATTACCGATTTCTCCCGCTACGGCGTACGTATCGAGGATCCCGAACCGACCAATTTCAACGAGCACATCGCTTTCGTGCCCAGCGCCGATCTGCTCAAACACGACGAGTTCTATTACGCGGTCGAGCTGCAGTCGCGTTTCAGCTTGCCGATATGCACCCTATTGTGTCCCGCGCTGGCCTTTTTGATCGGCATCGGCGACCGACGCGGCCATTGGTATCTGGGCCTGATTACGGCGGTGGCGGCCTATTTTGCCTATACGAACATGCTGGGCGTCGGGCGCGCGCTCTTGCTGAAAGGTGTGATTGCACCGCAGCTAGGCATGTGGCCGGTGCACGGCCTGATGATTGTCGCGCTGTTGCTGCTGTTCGCTTGGCAGCGACGTTTGATCCGACTGCGGCCGCCACGTCACGGATCGGCGCAGACAGCGTGAAGGCCGACGCCGCTGCGGGTAAACTATCCACCGTGCTTTCCTACCGGTAGAACGATGCAAAAATCCTCCGCTTTCCAAGACCTGCTGGCGCGCAAAATCGCCGTTCTCGACGGCGCCATGGGCACCATGATCCAGAAGCATCGCCTCGACGAAGAACATTTTCGCGGCACCCGTTTCACTGCGCATGGCCGCGACCTGAAGGGCAATAACGACCTGCTGTGCCTGACCCAGCCCAAGCTGATCAAAGGCATCCACTTGTCGTTTCTGAATGTCGGCGCCGACATCATCGAGACCAATAGCTT
Source organism: Pseudomonadota bacterium (assembly GCA_031362345.1). Taxonomy (GTDB): domain Bacteria; phylum Pseudomonadota; class Gammaproteobacteria; genus JADJYF01. The sequence continues at coordinate 1,584 of JANLSI010000422.1, read as the reverse complement.
CAACGCGACCAGCATCTCCCAGGCCGACTACGGACTGGAGCACATCGTGCGCGATCTCAATATCGCCGCCGCGCGGGTCGCGCGCGAAGCCATTGCTGATTACCGCGTATCGAGCGGCGACACCGCGCCCAAGTTCGTCGCCGGCGTGCTGGGCCCGACCAATCGCACCGCTTCGGTCTCGCCTGACGTCAACGATCCGGGCTTTCGCAACATCGACTTCGAGACCCTGCGCGCGGCCTATTACGCAGCGACCAGTGCGCTGATTGAGGGCGGTGTCGACCTGCTGCTGATCGAGACCATCTTCGACACCCTCAACGCCAAGGCGGCGATTTACGCCGCGCGCGAGTGCCTGGCCGACCATGGTCTCGACTTGCCGCTCATGCTTTCCGGCACCATCACCGACAAGAGCGGCCGCACGCTGACCGGCCAGACCACTGAGGCATTCTGGAATTCAGTGCGCCATGCCGAGCCCATCGCCATCGGCCTCAATTGCGCCCTGGGGGCTAAAGATCTACGCCAATACATTGAAGATCTGTCGCGCGTGTCTGGCACCCATGTCAGCGTCCATCCCAATGCCGGTCTGCCCAACGAATTTGGCGAGTACGACGAAACGGCCAGCTATATGGCCGACATCATCGGTGACTTCGCCGCCAGCGGCCTGGTCAATATCGTCGGCGGTTGCTGCGGCACCACACCCGAACATATCCGCGCCATCGCGCAAGCGGTGGCTGATATGCCACCGCGACGCATTCCCGAACTCGCGCGCGTCTGCCGTCTAAGCGGGCTTGAGCCGCTGAACATCACGCCTGAGCGCGGCTTCATCAATGTTGGCGAACGGACCAATGTCACGGGCAGTCCGAAGTTCTCGCGCCTGATCAAGGACGGCGATCTGGAGGCGGCGGTCGAAGTCGCGCGCCAGCAGGTCGAGAGCGGTGCACAGATCATCGATATCAACATGGACGAAGGCATGCTGGACTCGGTGGCCTTGATGAAGCGCTTTCTGGCGCTGTGCGCCTCCGATCCGGATATCAGCCGCGTACCGGTCATGCTCGATTCCTCCCAGTGGGAAGTGCTCGAAGCGGGCCTGCGCTGCCTGCAAGGCAAGGGCATTGTCAATTCCATCAGCCTCAAGGAAGGCGAGGACAAGTTTCTTGAACAGGCGCGCCTGGTACGTCGCTACGGCGCCGCCGTGGTGGTGATGGCATTTGACGAGCATGGCCAGGCCGATAGCAGTGCGCGCAAGCTCGACATCTGTGCGCGCTCCTATCGCCTGCTGACCGAACAGGCGAGTTTCCCGCCGGAAGACATCATTTTCGACCCCAACGTGCTGACTGTCGCCACCGGCATCGCCGAGCATAACGACTACGCACGGGCGTTCTTCGACGCCAGCCGCCTGATCAAACAGCAGCTGCCCCACGCGCTGGTCAGTGGCGGCTTGAGCAATGTGTCGTTCTCATTTCGCGGCAATAACCCGGTGCGCGAAGGCATGCATGCGGCGTTTCTCTATCACGGTATCCAGGCCGGCCTCGACATGGCGATAGTCAACGCCGGTCAGCTCGGCATCTATCAGGAAATCGAACCGCA
>JANLSI010000417.1:0-5774 GCA_031362345.1 Pseudomonadota bacterium | reverse complement strand
TCGGTGGCACGGCCTGCGCGCTCGACTATCGTTTCGAACCCGGCCATCCGCGCGACGGTCTGAGTCTGCGCTTGCCCTTGGTGCTGTTGGCGCGCTTGCGCTTGGCCGATCTCGATCGGCTGGTGCCCGGCCTGCTGAGTGGAAAGATTGCCGCCCTGTTGCGCGCCCAGCCCAAGGTCAGACGCCGGCTGGTGTCGCCGATCCGCGAATTCGCGATGGCCAGCGTCGAGGCCTTGAGTCAGGTGCCTGGCCCGCTATCGGCCGCGCTGGCCAGCGTGCTGACACGCATGACCGGTGTGCCATGGTCGCCGTCAGCCTTCGACGATGCTCAGCTTGCGCCGCATCTGCGTGCCTTGGTGATACTGGTCGATGACGACGGCGCGGTGCTGGAGGAGACGCGCAATATCCACGCCTTGCTCGGCACACGCAGCGCAGATGCGGTGATCGAGAGTGCTGCGGTCGAGTGGGGCCTGACCGGGCGTTCGCGCGATGGCTGGCGCTTCGACACCCTGCCAGTACACGTCGAGACCGTGGCCGGCGGCACCCCGTTGCTTGGCTTTCCGGCGCTGCAGGAGGGCGTGGATAGCGTTGAGCTGCGGGTGTTTGACGACGCCTCGCGCGCCCAGGCGGCGCATCTTCGCGGCGTGGCGCGTCTATTGTTGTTGGACTCGGGCAGTGTCATCCGTCATCTGCAGCGCGACTTTCCGCGTGCACGCGAACTCGGCTTGCTGGCGGCATTGTTCGGTCACCGGCAGTCACCACTCGCAGCCCTGGTGCTGGGTGCCGCGCACCGACTGCTGGCGCGCGCCGCAGCGCCGCGCACGGCGGCTTGCTACCTCGCCCTGCGCACACGCTTTCATGACGGTCTGGCTGACGAGATTATGGCCACCGCTGCCGCTCTCACCAGCCTGCTACAGCGGGCCAAGCGCTTGCGCGAGCTGCTAGTCCGCGTGCCGGCGGTGGCGCGCGCTGATCTCGAGGGGCAACTGGCGATGTTGCTCGGGCCACCGGCCATGGACCATCTGGATAGCACCGGACTGAGTCGCGTGACGCGCTCCCTGGATGCCATCGCGCGGCGCTTGGAACGTGTCGATTCCAATCCCGGTAAAGATTTGCACAAGCTCGAAGCGGTGGCGCCCTTCGCACGGCGCTTGGCGGCCCTGCTTGAGGCCGCCGGCGAACTGACGCCGGCCTTGCGCGTCGCGCAACTCATGCTTGAGGACTACCGCGTCAGCGTCTTCGCGCCGGAACTCGGTGTCGCGACGCGGGTGGCGGCGGCTGATATCGACAGCGCTCTCGCGGCGCTGGAACCCGGCCCATGACGACGAGCCGCGCTATGCGCCTGGCGCTGCACCGGTGCAGCAGCCGTGCGCGCAGGTCCACGGCGCGTTTAGAATGCCGATAGCACAGCCTATTTGTCGCATCACTATCTTCAGCAGCTAGCCACGGTGAACCATGAGCCGCGCACTCGATTACCTCCTACAAGCGCGCCCCCAGGCGATGGGCGCCTACTTCAAATTCGTCAAGGACAATGGCAGTCGTCTCGACCCCAAGACGCGCGCCCTCATTTCGGTCATTACCAAAGTCGCGGTCGAAACCGAACTCGGTCTGGTGCAATACACCCGCAAGGCCTTTGAGGTCGGCGTCAGCGCCGATGAAGTGCTGGACGCTTTGATGATGGCTTTCCCGGCGCTGGGTTTGAGTCGCATCGTGTGGGCAGTCGAGGTCTTGATCGAACACGGTGTGGAAGGTTTCGCCGAGCGCAACGGCAATGTCGATGCGGCGCTGGAAGTACTCGATGTGTGCGCGCTGGAAGATCTACCCGAACGGCAGACGGTCAAGCGCAACTGCGGGCGACGCCCCCTCTTGTTATGGCGTGAAGACGACACGGTGCGAGTTTATAAGGCCTATTGTTCCCACCAGGGAATGGAACTCATGAGCGGTGGCATCAAAGGCGCGCAGGTCACTTGTGCGCAGCACGGCTGGCAGTTCACGCTGCCGGATGGGCGCTGCAGCCGCGGCGAGAAATGGGGCTTGCGCGAACTGCCGGTCGCTGTGGTCGACGGTCGTGTGCTGGCGCAGTGGCAGGATTGAACGATGGCACCGGTGTTTTCTTTTGACACCTTACTGCACGCCGGTGCCGACGAGCTGCTGGCAATCTTCGCCGCCAACCGTAGCGTGGTCGCAGTTGATAACGATCTGCGGCGCGAACACATCGCTCAGCAACTCGGCTTGCGCGTGCCACAATTGCTATGCGGACTCGGCTTCAACGCCACCATGCCGGCGCTCGATGTGGTGCATCGCGCGCTCGGCTTCAGCCATCTGGACGGCCTGGTGACAGCACGCAATTATGCTTTCATTCACGACGTCTACAGCGCGCTTACGATCAACAACATCGTTGAGGTCTACGCCGCGATGGCGTGCTTCGACGAGCCGGGCACTGACTGGTCAGAACTGGTGCTGACGCGGATCACCAATCTTGAGTCGCAACTCGAAGAGACCATCAACCCGATCCTGATCGGCGGCTACAAGCTCGAAATCCGCGCGATCTATGCCAACCGCCTCGCGTCCCAGGCCTTCGTGCTCGCGCGCCTGACACAAAACCACGCGGTGATGCGCGATGTCGCCAACGAGAATGGCTTGATGCTCGCGCGTGGTGCCATCGAGCCACAGGCGTTTCTCGAAGCGAGTGGCTTGTCCTTGGATGAAAAGCGTCGCGCGGTCTTCCAGGGCCTCATCCCACCCCTTATCGCTGATCACTACATCCGCCAGATCGAATCGGTCGAAGAGCGTCTGCGCTTCCGCGAAGCGCTCGCCAGTTCAGGCGAATAGCGCGGCGCAATAGGCGCGTTGGCGTGCCTCCAATTGCTCGCGCAGGCTGAGCGCAGAGCTCCCATAGCGCATGCGGTAATACAGTTGCAGCAACTCATCACGCTCGACCCCACCACTGACAGCCGGTGCGGCACGACGCAGGAATCGCGCCATCGTTTCGCTTTGTGTCGGCTGCAATCCTCGCACGGCAAGCCGCTCCAACAGCGGAGCGAGCAGCGGCGAGGTGGGGGGTGCGAGGGCTGAGGCGGCGGCGTGCGCAGGGCGGACTGCCATCGGACTGCGGCGCAGCCGCCAGTACAACAAGGCCGCCAGCGGTGGCACCAGCCATAGCAGTTGATCGGTTAAATCGCTGAGATTGGCCTGACTCAAGCGTTGATAGCGAAACATCAGCCAGGCGCCGACATCCTGCACAAGCTGCCAGCGCGTAGCCCGTTCGTCCTCCCACTCAAACCATTGCGATGGCGTCGTGTCGACCGTGATCCAGGCGCCATCGACATAGGCCAGCGCCCACGCATGGGCATGGCGCGCGCGCGCGATATAGGCGCGCTCCAGGGCGCTGTAATCCTCGACCACATAGCCGACGGCATATCGTGCGGGGATGCCGGCTGCGCGCAACAACAGCACCGTCGCCGTGGCGAAATATTCACAATGGCCGCGCCGCGTCTTGCGCAGGAAATCCGCCAGCGGTGTGCGCCAGGCGAAGGTATCGGGTTGCACCAGCGCATATTTGAAGTGATCGAGGAAGAATTGCCGGATGCGGGCAACGCGCTGCGCAGCAGGCGCGCCATCGCCGCCGATCTCGGCGAGCGTTTCAGTGAGCAGGCCGCGATATTGGCTGGGCACAGCGCTGTCGCTTGCGACAGGCGGCGGCTCAAGGCTATAGGGCGCAGCGTGCTCCACCATGAAACGCAGTGCGCCCGGCGGCGACTCGGCCATCAAGGTGCCGAAGCGATTACGTTGCAGTTCGGCAATTTCCTCACTGGCGACCAGGCGCGTGCCGCGCGGCACGGGTAACAGCGCCAGCTCACGGCGATGTTGCACGCTGAGTTCGATGCGCGCGCGCGGTCCCTGTGCGCCGCCATGGATATCCCAGACTGGCGCATTAGCGCGCTTGTCGAGCGCCGTGAAGGGTGCCTGCTGCGCGCTCCAGCTGCCGAAGTTGAAGACGTCGTAGCTCGCTTCGTGCAATAGCAGCGGCAGTTTCACTGCGGCACTAGGCGTGACACGTATGCGGATCTGATCGGAAAGTTTAAGTCGGCCAATGGTGCCGATGGCCGTCACTGCGCGATTGGGATCGTTCAAGGACCAGGGGAACTGGTTGACCCAGTACATCACCGAGTCCTCTAGCCAGCGCGCCGTGCGTTCGATGCCGAGCTGGGTCAGGCCGGCGAGCATGACCGCCAGGATCAACGCCAGCGCCCATCGCGTCCAGGCGTAGCGCTGCGGTCGTGCCGCAATCAGCATGCCAAGCACGATGGCGACACAGAACCCCGCGTAGCGCGCGTCGCGATAGGCGCCGCTGCTGGCCGCCAGCAGACACAGACAGAGGTAGTGCGGCACGATATCGATGCGTGCGCTGAAATCGCGCTGGCGACGCAGACTGTAGAACAGTGCACTGAGGGGCATGGTCTGCGCGGTGCTGGCGCGTTCCACCAGTACCAAAGGAAAAAAGCAGTAGGGCGCGACTTTCAGAATCTGGTAGATGCCGTGCACCGAGTAGCGCGAAAACTGCACAACGGTGATGAGCGCGAACACCACGCTGGTCAGATCGGCGGCGCGATGAAAGTCGCGTGTCGTCAATGCCCATTTGATTGGCGCTGCAGTGATGCCTTCGACCAGCAGAGCCATCACGATGGCGCCACTGAGGTTGTCGGTCAGCACGCCCCAACCGAGCAGGGCCAAGGCCAGCCACAGGCGTGGCAGCGGTGTGACGCTATTGCCCGCGACACTCATAGTGGGCCTTCAAGGCGCGCCAGATCGGCGGCTAGATGATCGATTCGCAGTCGATGAAGAGCTTGCTCACCGCTAGCTGGGGCGGCGGCTTGCTGGTCGCAGACTACCTGCAGGCACAGGGTTGGTAGGTCGTGCGCGCGCAGTTCCGCGAGCAGTGCCTGACGCTCGGGATGGTCGCGGCCGAACACCAGAATCACACTTGCCAGGCGGCCAATGCGCCCACGCATGAGCGCCGCGACCGGGGCGAAGTCCTCGCCACCGACGGCGCAAGCCTCGGCTAGATAGGTCAGTGCGCGCAGGCCGTCGCCGAGGCCGCGACCGGCCGACAGTTCCAGCACATCGGTCCCGACAATGACGAGGTCGAGAAGCGAGTCGCGTGGCCGCGTGCCGCCGACGATGGATGCCGCGACTTCGATGACGGCCTCGAAACAGGCCGGCGCATCGGCCAGATGGGTATCCACCACCAAAGCGTGGCGATCGAAATATTCGTCCTGGTACTGCTTGACGATGAGGGCGCCGGTTTTGGCGAAGCTGCGCCAATGAATGTGGCGGCGTGGGTCGCCGGGCTGATAATCGCGTAGCGCGGCAAACTCCTGGGAATCGCCGACCACCCGCGCCAGGCTCACTCCGCCGGGCTGGTAGCGCCGCGCGGAATGCAGGTGGATGCGCGGGACCGGATGACGGCGCGGCAGCGCCAGCAGCTGGTCGGCAAGCACCAGGTGGAGGCGCGCGTGACACAGCCCCAGGGGATCGGGACGCAGCACGCGCAGGCTGGTGAATCGCAGCCAGCCACGACGCAGCGCAGTGATTTCGATCTTGACCCGCACCGTCGCGCCCGGCGCGATGGGCGGTACCGGTGTCAGCACGAGTTCCGCGCCGCGTTGATGTCGCCGCAGCGCCACCCAACGGGGAAAGCCGACCGCGCGGTCGAACCAGTTGCTGGCTGTCTGTCGTTGGCCATCGCGCAGGGCCTTGAAGTGCGACAAGGT
>JANLSI010000397.1:0-9478 GCA_031362345.1 Pseudomonadota bacterium | reverse complement strand
CCCGACGGCGCCACGGTCCACACCCCCCAGCGCGATGTGTGGTACGGCCAGGCCTGCACGCCGGGTGGCTTCCGTCCACCCGCCAGCAACCTCCTGTCGCGCTGGTTGGACAGCGCGGGCAAGTCTTACCGCTACACCGAGCATTTGATCCGCCCGGGTGACGGCCTTTACGTGATCGGCCAGTTCATCACCCATGGCGGCAGCGGCACGGCGCCTATCGACCAGGACGACAACATTGCCGAACGGCTGCGGGCCTGGAAACGCGACCAGGCGGCGCTGCTGCGCGAATTCGATACCAATCGCGACGGCCAGATCGACGCGCAGGAATGGGCGACGGTGCGCGCACGGGTCGAACGCGAGGCCCGTGCCGCGCGCGACGGCTCAGGCGACCCGCCACCGGTCAATGTTATCGGCCAGACGCGCGATCATGGCCGGCCCTTCATCATCGCGGTGGGGGGTGAGGCACCGGTGATCTTGAGCCGCACGCGCACCGCGCTGGCGTTGGCGACGCTCGGCGGGCCGCTCGCCATCGCAGCGGTATGGGCGTGGGTGGAGCGCCTGACCTAAACGCCGTGGCAGTTTCGCGACGCGCGCAGTTCTGCATAATGCGCGGCATGAATGCCAACGCCAGCCACACGCTCACCCGCTTGCCGCATTTCGCCGGCATCGACATATCCACCCTGGTCGCAGATTTAGACGTCCTGCTTGCCGCGCAAAGGGCGCGCATCGCCGCCCTGACCGCCGCCGTCCCCAGCGACTGGGAGGCCATCGTTCCGCCTATGGAAGAAATGGCCGACGAACTACATCGTTTGTTCGGACCGGTCTCCCACCTGCATAACGTCGCCGACAACGAGGTGCTACGGGCGGTCTATACCGAATGCCTAAGCCGCGTCTCAAGCTTTGGCGCCGAACTCGAACAAAACGCGGGCTTGTGCGCAGCCTATCAACGCCTGCGCGGCCAACCCGCCTTCGCGAGTTTTGATAACGCGCGGCGCAAACTCGTCGACAACGCGCTGCGCGATTTCAGCCTGGGTGGCGTCGATTTGCCCACTGCAAGCAAGGCGCGTGTCACCACTTTGCGGGTCGAACTGGCACAACTGGCCGCGCGTTTCGAAGAAAACGTGCTGGATGCGACCCAGGGCTATCGGCTTGATGTCAGCGACGTAAGCCGTCTCGCCGGATTGCCAGCGTCGACCCTCGCCATGACCCGCCAACGTGGCGCCGAGCAGGGCAAAGACGCTTGGACGCTGACCCTCGACCTGCCCTGCTATGTCCCGGCCATGAGCAACCTCGCCGATCGCGAACTGCGCCGCCAGCTTTATGAGGCCTACACCACGCGCGCCTCAGAATGCGGCCCCGCCGGCTGCAGCCACGACAATACCGAGGTCATGCACGCGCTTTTGGCCCGCCGCCAGCAACTGGCGGGCCTGCTCGGCTTTCAGAATTTCGCCGAGCTCTCGCTCGCGACCAAGATGGCGCCGTCTCCCGACGCGGTGGTGGCCTTTCTCGAGGACCTGGGCAACCAGGCACGGCCGGCGGCACAACGGGAATTCGACGAGCTCGCCGCCTTTGCCAAGGCCGAGCTGGGCTTAAGCGCGCTCGAAGCCTGGGACGTCGGCTATTGCGCAGAGCAGCTGCGCCGCCATCGCTATCAGCTGAATCAGGAAGAGCTGCGTCCCTACTTCCCGCTGCCGCGGGTGCGAGCCGGGCTGTTCGAGATCACCGCCCGGCTGTTCGGCCTGCGCTTCGAACCCGTGGCCGGTGTCGAGACTTGGCACTCGGACGTCGAGTTTCATGCACTGTGCGATGCGGCCGGCGAGACCCGTGGCTATTTCTATCTCGACCTCTACGCGCGCGCCGGCAAACGCTCGGGCGCGTGGATGGACGACTGCCTGACACGCTGGCAGCACGGCCATGACACCCAGCTGCCGGTTGCTTATCTGAACTGCAACTTCACGCCGCCCCAGGGCGAGACCCCGAGTCTTCTGAGCCACGACGAGGTCACCACCCTGTTCCACGAGTTCGGCCACGGCCTGCACCACCTGCTGACCACCATCGGGCGGCCGGCCGTGGCGGGCATCAATGGCGTGCCGTGGGATGCGGTCGAACTGCCCAGCCAGTTCCTTGAGAACTGGTGCTGGGAACGCGAGGCACTCGATTTGATGTCCGGGCATGTCGAGTCCGGTGAACCGCTGCCGCCATTGCTCTTCGACAGACTCACTGCCACGCGCCATTTCCAGGCCGCGATGCAGATGGTGCGTCAACTCGAACTGGCGCTGTTCGACTTCCGCCTGCATCGCGATTACAGCCCGGGCTGCGACGTGCAGGCGCTGCTCGATGGCGTGCGGGCGCAAGTCGCGGTGGTCCAGCCACCCCCTTGGAACCGCTTCCAGCACAGCTTCTCGCATATCTTCGCCGGCGGCTACGCAGCGGGTTACTACAGTTACAAATGGGCCGAAGTGCTGTCGGCCGATGCATTCGAGCGCTTCACCGAGGAAGGCATTTTCAATAGCGCCACCGGCCACGCATTCCGCGACAGCATTCTCGCCAACGGCGGGGCGGAGGATGCGTTGGCCTTGTTTCGTCGCTTTCGCGGCCGCGACCCCCAGGTCGCCGCGCTGCTGCGTCAAGCTGGACTCATTACTTAAGCGCGCCAGATAATCAAAATAATGCACCCGTCTGCCACGCTATTTCCGGCTCTGTTACTGCTCGCCTTTGGCGCAGTCGCAGTGGCTGACACCGCATTTGTGATCGACCGGCTGCTGGTCGGTATCCACGAGACCAAGGACGCTGACAGCGCGATCGTGAAGGTCGTCCCGACCGGCACCCAGCTCGAGGTCATCAAGCGCGACGGCGATGTCGCCAATGTCCGCGCGGCGGGTGGCGCCTCGGGCTGGGTCGACGCCGCTTACCTCAGCCCCGAGCCGCCGGCTCGGCTGCGTGTAACCGAACTGGAAAAATCCAAAGCCGCGCTTGAGGCGCGGCTGAAGCAGCTCGAACAGGCGGCGCGTGGTGGCGCGCCCGCCGCCGCCAGCCCGGCGGTCGAACAGGCGAACGCCGAGGTCGACACCCTGACCAAGGAAAACACCGATCTCAAGGGCAAGCTATCCGACGAAAAACTGCGCGCGGAAACCCTGCAGACCGAAGTCTCAAGCCTACGCGCACAGGTCAAGAGCACAGCGGTGCCTGCCGACGCGCGGCTGGTGGAATTGGAACGCTCGCGCGATGAACTCGAACAAGAGATCGAAGACGCGCAGCAGAAACTAGCGGAATACGCCGCGCGTACTTCGCTCGACGACACTACAACCCTGTTGCCATTAGTCCTGCGCGAATACGCGAAATCTATCGTCCTCATCGCCCTGCTGCTGGCCGCGCTGGCCTTTGGCGTCGGCATCTATGTGGCCGATCTCCTCAACCGCCGACGCCATGGCGGCTTCCGCCTATGACCACCATCGCAACCTGGAACGTCAATTCGATCCGTGCCCGCATCGAACATCTCACGAGCTGGTTAAGCCATACCTCACCCGACCTGGTGGGGATACAGGAAACCAAGGTCCAGGATGCGGACTTCCCCCACGCCGAATTCGCCGCCCTCGGTTATCACGTCTTGTTCAGCGGGCAGAAGTCCTACAACGGCGTGGCCGTGCTGTCCAAACAACCGGCCACCCTGCTCGCGAGCGCACTGCCGGGCTTCGACGATCCGCAACGGCGCGTGCTGGCGGCCAAGGTCGAGAACATCACGCTGGTCAATCTTTACGTGCCCAACGGCTCGGCGGTCGGCTCCGAGAAATACAGCTACAAACTCGCCTGGCTGGATGCGTTGGGCGATTGGGTGGCGAAGCTGGTCGCAAGCGGCGAGCCGCTCGTGTTGGTCGGTGACTTCAATATCGCACCCGATGACCGCGACGTGCATGACCCCGAGGCCTGGCGAGGCAAGATTCTGTGCAGCGAAGACGAACGTCAACGCCTGCAGCGCCTGATCGATCTCGGTCTGTGTGACGTCTTCCGGCGCTTCGAGCAGCCGGCTCAGGCGTTCTCCTGGTGGGATTACCGCGCTGGCGGTTTTCGTCGCAACGAGGGCTTGCGCATCGATCTGATCCTGGCGAGCGCCACGCTTGCCAAGCGCTGCGAGGCCTGTGATATCGACGTTGGACCACGGCGCTGGGAAAAACCCTCGGACCACGCGCCGGTGGTGGCGCGCCTGGGGCGCTGATCGACACAACGCCTAACTTAAGCTGGCCACACCTGAGTCTGCGCCTTGCAATGTGACGGGGCGGGACCTAGACTTCGGCCCCTTTTGCGAGCTATCGGGCAGCGTCCATGAAAACGGATATCCATCCTAAATACCACGACATCACCGTCAAGTGCAGCTGTGGTAACAGCTTCCAGACGCGCTCCACGCTGCACAACGAGCAGCTGCAACTCGACGTCTGCTCCGCCTGCCACCCGTTCTATACGGGCCAACAGAAGGTCGTCGATACCGCCGGCCGTATCGACAAGTTCCGTCGCAGGTACGGCGTGTCCTGAGCGCAAATTTGGCGCCTGGATATCGGCCGCGCGCTCGTTCCAAATAATACGAGGCGGGCGTGGAACCAATCCGCGAGACCCCGGTCACAGCGTTACGTTCGCCAGAACGAGCCTGCCAAACCCTCCCAAGGCAGGCGTCGCCCGATCCCCCCATCGGGCAACAAGATGGCCCCGGTCGGTCTAGTTCCCCTAACTACCTGTACCGGGGCCTTTTTTTTTACTCCAACTGCAACCACTTAGCCAACACTTGCCAGGCCTGCTCGGCGCCTTCGTGCTTGAGCGCCGAGAACAGCTGGGCACTGCCGTGCCAGCCGTGCGTGTTCAGACTCGCATTGACCTGATGCAAGGCCGCGGTGGCCGGTCCGCGCCCAAGCTTGTCGCATTTATTCAATAACACGTGCACCGGTACACCGGCGTGAGTACACCACTCAAGTACCGCTACGTCCTGCGGCTTGAGTGGATGACGGATGTCCATAAGCAAGATCAGCCCACTCAGCGAGGCCCGTGTCTCGAGATACTCGGGCAAGGCCTCCTCCCAGTGAGCGCGCATCGATTTGGCGACCTTCGCGTAACCGAAGCCCGGCAGATCGACGAGCCGCCGCTCGCTGTCGAGGCCGAACACGACGAGGTGTTGGGTACGACCTGGTGTACGGCTGGTGCGTGCCAGGCCGCGTTGCGCGCAAAGCATATTGAGAGCGCTCGATTTGCCCGCGTTGGAGCGTCCGGCGAACGCGATCTCGCGGCCGAGATCGGCGGGCAGCAGACGAGGTTCGGGCACACTGAGCGTAAATTGCGCCTGCTTGAGCAGCTTGCGCGCGCGCTCGATTGCATTGTCCATCTTGAGTCCCGCTTTGCCGTTGATCAGATCATGCCAATTGCCGTACGCATTGGTGCAGATCACGGCCTTGCTCCCGTATATAATCACGCCTGACTTCCCGCAAGCGAGAGCAAGAGATGCATAAGAGGAACGCGTTCCTGGCGGTGGCTGCGCTGTGCGTGGCATTTGTGACCGCCGCTGCGCAAGCTGATGGCAAAGCCAAGGCGATGGTTTGTACCGCCTGCCATGGCGCTGATGGTAACAGCAGCAATCCTATCTGGCCGAATCTCGCTGCCCAGAACCCGAGCTATATCGTTGCCCAACTCAAGGCCTTCAAGGCCGGCAGCCGCCAGAATGCGTCAATGGCGCCGATGGTCGCCGGGCTGGAGGACGGCGACATGCTGGAGATCGCCAACTTCTTCGCCGCCCAGACCCTGAACGTCAAACCGCTCAGTGCCGATGCCGCCGAGGCTGCGGCCGCCGGTGCGAAGCTCTTTCGGGGTGGCGACGCCGAGCGCGGGATCCCGGCTTGCATGGCTTGTCACGGTCCCGATGGCGGTGGCAATCCGGCCTCCGGTTACCCGGCCCTACGCGGTCAACAGGCTGATTACGCCGTCGCGCAGCTGCAGAACTATCGTGACGGCAAGCGTCAAACCGATCCGCAGCAGATGATGCGGATGATTGCGAAGCGTCTGTCGGATGCCGACGTCAAGAATCTGAGCAGCTACTTATCCGCCCTGCACTAAGGCGGTGGTCTGCGATCGGAAGACCCGCGTCGACCGGTAACTTGGCGACTTCAGCGGCACAACAGTAGGGACCTGATGATTATGAAGCTCCACAAGATCGTGTGTTCAGCCTTATTGGCACTGCTAGCCGCGACAAACAGCCCAGCCGAAGAATTCGTTGTCGGTCAGCATTACCAGGAAGTGAAGCCGGCCGTCGCGCCATCGACGGCGGCGGATAAAGTCGAAGTGCTGGAATTGTTTTGGTACGGCTGCCCACATTGCTATGCCTTCGAGCCGCAATTGCAGGAGTGGCTGAAGAAGAAAGCTGACTATATCGAATTCGTGCAGGTGCCAGCGGTATTCGCCCACAACTGGGAAATCCATGCGCGGGCCTTTTACGCCGCGCAACAGCTCGGCGTGCTGGACAAGCTCCACGAGCCCTTGTTTGATGCCATTCACAAAGAAGGTCGGAAAATTTCCTCCGAAGAGGAGGTCGCGCAATTCTTCATCGATAAGGGTGTATCCGCCGAGGATTTCAAAAAGGCCTATAGCTCCTTCGACGTCGACACCAAGACCCGCCGCGCCATCGCCCTGACCCGTGAGTACGGCATCACCGGCGTACCCGCACTCATCGTCAATGGCAAATACCGCAGCAGCGCCCAGGAAGCAGGCGACTTTGCCACGCTGTTAAAGCTGGTCGATTACCTGGCCGCTAAGGAACACAAGCGGTAAGTATCCGCGCTGGTCGCAGCGCGGCAACAGTCAGGCAAGCATTACGTCGACCTGACTGATCGAGTCTCTCCAATAACCGAGACCGTACCGGCAGGTGTGCTGCTCTCGCGTTGTACACGTCTTGTGGCGAGTGCGACGTGACGCAAGCATGAACGTCATACAAGACGTTGGAACAGCAATGTCGGTCTCGAACTTGAACGGCACCATTACAAATTCGAACACCTCTCCACCGCGTCGCGACGGCGTTGCCGATCGAGTTGCGACGGAAACCATCTCGCGCCTGCAACGTGGGATTCTGCGACTCGCTCTGGCCTATCACGGTCGCAGCTCGGACCTCGACAGAAAATTGAAGGAACTAGGTGGACTGGTGCGCACCGGCCGCCGCGATGGCGAGTTGCAGCGCCTCATCGACGAAATCGTCAGTACCATCGTTTCGCTCAATCTTGAGCCCGCGATGGGCAATGCCCCGGCGGCGCCCAGCGCAGTGACGAACGTCCTCGTCCCTGAACAGCCGGATCTCTTCCACCATTTCGTCGAACATCTGAAATTGCCGCCTGCGCTCTTGCCCGAAATCGAGCGGCTGCGCGAACGCATCTTGGCCAAGAGCCATACGGCTGAACTGCTAACCCAGGTGGAGCAGGCCTCGGTGGCGATCTCTGAACATCTACTACAGGCGGCTAATAGCCAACGTACGGTGGATAGCGCGCGCCAAGCGCTGATGGATTTGGTTGATCGCATCCCGCTGTCGCGCACTCTCGCCGCCGAAGCCGCCGAGTTACGCCGTCGCATGGAAGCTATTGCGAATTCCGCAGATATTCGCCCGTGCACCACCGGCCTTGCGCAGTTGGTCGCCAAGCTGCGCGAAGAAATGCAGGCCGAACTCGATCGCCTCGCGGATTTTCTGCGCGCTACCGTGCGCCGCATGCAGGAATTTGAACAAGTCATGCTGCGCTCGCGCGAGATCTACGCCGACTGTGAGACTGATGCCCTGCAACTGAGCGAAACCATCGGCATTGGCGTCAGGGAAGTCCGCCAAGGCGTTAACGCTGCTGAAAGCCTGGACGAACTCAAGGGTCTGATCGAGGACAAGCTTGAAATCATCGATAACGGCCTGACGCAATTCGTCTCGACCCAAACCCGTCGCGCGGCCGAAGCCGGCGACGTCATCGAGCGCATGACCCATCGCCTGAAAGATCTCGAACAGCAAGCCACGCATCTGCGCGAAGATCTTGAGGTCCAGCATGCGCGGGTGCTGATGGATCCCTTGACCGGCATACTCAACCGAGCCGGCTACACCGAAATGGTGACTAAACATTTTGCACGCTGGAAGCGCTACGGTGGCGCGCTGAGCCTGGCCGTCATCGATCTTGACCTGTTCAAGGAAATCAATGATCACTACGGCCACGCTGCCGGTGACAAGGTGTTGGCCACGGTCGCCTCCAAGTTGAAAGATATGATCCGCGAAAGCGATGTGCTGTGCCGCTACGGCGGCGAGGAATTCGTGCTGCTATTGCCGGAGACATCGGTGTCCGACGCGCGCACGATGCTGGAAAAACTACGCAGCCACATCGCGGACTGTCCGTTCCGCCATAAGGACACGCCAGTGCGCGTGACCATGTCCTGCGGTGTCGCTCAATTCCAGGCCGCCGATACCATTGACGGCGTATTCGAGCGCGCCGACAGCGCGATGTATCGCGCTAAGCAGAACGGTCGCAACTGCGTCTACACCGAGTTCGATCCGCTAGTCGAAACACCACCGCCCGCCTCCTGACAAGCCGGTCGCGTCGCCACCGCTGAGGGCTTTGCGCTGCTTACCGCTCCTCGTTTCGTCGTCGCCAAAGCCTATCGGCAGCACCCAGTGGCATGGCCGTTTCGTCACATATTCGTCACAAAACGATCACATACTGCGCCCAGTTCAATAGAGCCATGGGAGATACCCAGTGATGAGACGCCAGATTTTAGGCCTTGCCGCACTGTTGCTCGGCGCGACCGCGCTGACCGCCAACGCCGAAGGGGCGACCGGCGGTCACCAGCCTTACCAGACCGAGACCGGTATCTCCGGCAATGTTACCAGTGTCGGTTCCGACACCCTCGCCAACCTCATGACCCTGTGGGCGGAGCAGTTCAAGCGCTTCTATCCGAGCGTGAATATCCAGATCCAGGCCGCCGGCTCCGCCACCGCCCCGCCGGCACTGACCGAGGGGACCGCCAATCTCGGTCCCATGAGTCGCCTGATGAAATCCAATGAGATGGAAGGTTTCGAGGCCAAGTACGGCTACAAGCCCACCGCCGTGCCGGTCGCGGTCGACGCCCTCGCGGTCTTCGTACATAAGGACAACCCGCTCAAAGGCCTGAGCATCGAGCAGGTCGACGCGATCTTCTCCGCCACCCGCCAGTGCGGCCACGCTAGCGAAATTACCAAGTGGGGGGAGCTGGGCCTCACCGGCGAATGGGCCAGTCGTACCATCCAGCTCTATGGCCGCAACTCGGTGTCTGGCACGTATGGCTATTTCAAGGAACATGCACTGTGCAAGGGTGATTTCAAGAACAACGTCAACGAGCAACCGGGTTCGGCTTCGGTCGTGCAGGGCGTGACGAAGTCGCTGAACGGTATCGGCTACTCGGGCATTGGTTACCGTACCTCGGGCGTGCGTGCCGTGCCGATCACCGACAAGGA
>JANLSI010000388.1:0-16370 GCA_031362345.1 Pseudomonadota bacterium | reverse complement strand
CGTGCCGGTCAGCCCGCGCAATATTTTCCCGTCGAACATCCAGGGTCTGCCGACCTGGTATGAAGTGCGGGTGTCGGAACGCGGCTGGCTCGGTCGTCGTGGTGGTGTCGATCTGATGGTCGCCATGAATCCCCAGACCTGGAACGACGACCTCAAGGAAATCGCGCCCGGTGGTTATCTCTTCTACGATTCCACCAAGCCTATGCCGGCGTCGAAGTTCCGCGATGACATCACCGTCATCGGCATGCCGCTCACCCAGATCTGCAACCGCAGTTATACCGATGCGCGGCAGCGCCAGCTGTTCAAGAACATCATCTACGTGGGTGCCTTGTCGGCCTTGCTCGACGTCGACTCGGAAGCGATCAGGAAGCTGATTGCCGAACAGTATCGCGGCAAGGAAGCGCTGCTCGATTCCAACATCAAGGCCTTCGAGATGGGCCGCGATTACGCCCGTACCGAATTCCAATGCCCCATCGGTCTGCGCTGTGAAACGCGCGATGCGGTCGGCGATTTGGTGTTCCTGGAAGGCAATAGCGCGACGGCGCTAGGCGCAGTCTATGGTGGTGCGACGGTCTGTGCGTGGTATCCGATCACGCCGTCGTCTTCGGTGGCCGAAGCCTTCGAGCGGCATTGCAAGAAATTTCGCCACGAGCCGCAGACCGGCGATGCGCGTTACGCCATCATTCAAGCCGAAGACGAACTGGCCTCCATCGGCATGGTGATCGGCGCGGCCTGGAATGGCTCGCGGTCCTTCACCGCCACCTCGGGCCCCGGCATCTCGCTCATGCAGGAATTCATCGGCCTGGCTTATTTCGCCGAGATTCCTGCCGTCATCATTGATGTGCAGCGTGGCGGTCCCTCGACCGGCATGCCGACCCGTACTCAGCAGTCTGATGTGTTGAGTTGTGCGTATGCCTCCCATGGCGATACCAAGCATGTACTGCTGTTCCCCGAAGATCCCAGCGAGGCTTTCGAGTTGACCGCGCTGGCCTTCGATTACGCCGACCGCCTGCAGACCCCGATCTTCGTCATGTCCGATCTCGACATCGGCATGAACGAGCGGCTGTGCAAGCCGCTGGTCTGGGACGACGCCAAGCGCCTTGATCGGGGCAAGGTCATGACCACTGAGATGCTGAGTGGCGGCACCGCCTTTGGCCGCTATCTCGATATCGACGGCGATGGCATTCCTTATCGCACCTACCCCGGCACGCACTCGACCTCGGGTGCCTATTTCACACGGGGTACCACTAAGGACCGCATGGCGAAATACAGCGAAGCCGGCCCGGATTACATCGAGAACATGGAGCGGCTGCTGAAGAAATTCGAGACTGCGAAGGTCATTCTGCCGCAGCCGGTGCGCCGTCCCAACAAGGTTGCGACCCGCATCGGCGTGATGTATTACGGCTCCACTTCGCCCGCTATGGATGAAGCGTTCGAGCTGCTCGCCGACGACAACATCGTGGTGGACGGTCTGCGTATTCGCGCCTTTCCCTTCCACGAGGATATCGAGAAGTTCGTCGCCAGCCACGACGTGGTGTTCCTGGTCGAGCAGAACCGCGATGCGCAGCTGCGCACCCTGCTCATGACCGAGTGCGAGATGGACGCGTCCAAACTCACACCCGTTCTGCACTATGACGGCACGCCGATTACGGCACGCTATATCGCTGACGCCATCGCTGAGCGCTTGGGCAAGAAGCACGCGCAGGCGCAACGCAGCGCCGTCGGTAACTGAGGAGGCATCAATCCGCGACGCCGGCACAGCCGGCGCCGCGCGCAGGACCGAAGTCATGACTTATATCGCCAAACCGAAACTCAATCACCCGCAGGCCGCCGTCAACGCCCTCGGCTTCACGCGCCGCCACTACGAGGGCACCGTCTCGACGCTCTGCGCCGGCTGCGGCCACGACTCGATCAGCGGCGCGCTCATCCAGGCCTTCTTTGAGTTGTCCATCGAACCCCATCGGGTCGCGAAGTTGTCGGGGATCGGCTGCTCGTCGAAGACGCCTACCTACTTTCTCGGCGGCTCCCACGGTTTCAACAGCGTGCACGGCCGTATGCCCTCGGTGTTGACTGGCGCCAATCTCGCCAACCGCGAGCTGATCTACCTCGGCGTGTCCGGCGACGGTGACTCGGCCTCGATTGGTTTTGGCCAGTTCGCGCACTCCATTCGTCGCGGCGTGAATATGCTGTACCTGGTCGAGAACAACGGTGTGTATGGGCTGACCAAGGGCCAGTTCTCCGCGACGGCCGATCCCGGTTCGAAGTCCAAGAAGGGCGCGGTCAACAGTGACAGCGCGATTGATCTCGTGAGCGTCGCCATGCAACTCGGCGCGACTTTCGTCGGGCGCAGCTTTTCGGGCGACAAGCAACAGCTCGTACCGCTCTTGAAGGCCGCCATCCAGCACCAGGGTGCGGCCTTTATTGATGTGCTCTCGCCCTGCGTGGCCTTCAACAATCACGGTGGTTCGACCAAGAGCTACGACTACCTGCGCGAGCACAACGAAGCGGTCAACTATCTCGACTTCATTCCCAAGCGCGAAGAGATCACCGCCAGCTACGCCGCTGGCACGGTCGAAGACATCGAGCAACACGACGGCAGCGTAGTGCGTCTGCACAAAGTCGCAGAGGACTACGATGCCTGCGATCGCATCGCCGCCATGAACTATCTGCAGGCCCATGCCGCCCGCGGTGAGCTGGTGACCGGGCTTTTGTATCTGGATCGCCAACCCGAAGATCTCCATTCGCACCTCGGCACGATCAAGGCGCCGCTCAATAGCTTGGGCGACAAGGAGTTGTGCCCCGGCGCCAAGGCGCTCGACGCGTTCAACGCTTCCCTGCGCTGATTTCTCTGCGCTTTCTGTTGTGGGTCCGACTGAAGTCGGACCCACAAGTACGTGGGCGCTGGCATCCGCCACCGCATGAGGGAAACACCATGACGCTGACGTCCAAGGAACTGCTTGGCCGCGCGCGCGAACTCGCGCCGGGCTACGCGGCGCGCGCGCAGCGTACCGAGGAACAGCGCGCACCCTTGGCCGAAAGCCTGCGCGAGATGATCGACGCCGGCCTGCTTGCGACCCTCACGCCGAAGGTCTATGGCGGATACGAATTGCCCGTCGCGACCATGTCGCAAATCGTTGCGACCTTGAGCGCGGCCTGTCCTTCGACTGGCTGGGTGTCAGCTTTCTATATGGGGGCGGCGTGGCGCGCCATGATCTTTTCCGAGCAATGCCAGCGCGAGCTATTCGCCGACCAAGCCTATCTATTGAATGCCGGTCAGGCGTCACCGCTGCAAGCAGTGACGCGCGTCAAAGGCGGCTATCGCCTGTCGGGCCAGACGCCCTGGAGTTCGGGTTCGGTGCATGCCGAGTGGATTACCTTCATGGGCGTAGCGCAGGGCGGCGATCTGCCGCCCGAGCCCTTGGTTTTCATGGTGCCGCGCGGCGAGGCCGAGCTGGTCGATACCTGGCACGTGGCCGGCATGCGTGGCACCGGCAGTAACGACATGCGCGTCGAGGAGGTGTTCGTGCCCGCGCATCGTGCCGCATCCTTCGTCGCCGCCCTCGAAGGCAAGACGCCGGGCCAGGCTCTGCACGGCGCGATGTATCAGCAGCCCTTTATTCCGTTTCTGATGTGCGAAGTGGTGCCGGTGCTGGTCGGCGCGCTGCGCGGCGCGGCCGCAGCCTTCACCACCCGCACCCGCGAACGCCAGGGCACCCTCACGGGAGTCAAGGCGGCTAACCGTCAGGCAGCACAAATGCGACTCGGTCGCGGACTCGCCGCCGCCGATGCGGCGGAAACCCTGCTCGCCGCCTATCTGGAACGCTATATGCGCGTGCGGGGCGAGCAGAACGACGTCGCCGACCGCGCTGCCATGAAACTCAAAGCGGCCTTCATCACCGATCTGTGCCGCAACGCCATCAACGATCTCGCGCGTGGTTTCGGTGGCGACGGCTTCCGTGAGCAATCGCCATTGCAACGCTATTTCCGCGATATCAATATGCTCGCGGTGCATGCCTTTCTCGACATCGACACCGCCGCCGAGACCAGCGGCCGTTTGACGCTGGGTCTGACTGCCGACGATCCGATGCTCTGACCATTCGTCCGCAGTCTGCTCGAGGCACTGTTGGCCGTAGCCGCTAGTCACGTTCATGTGCACGTGCAGGAAGATGCCACGGTGTCCCAACGTCGCGCGCAGATGGCCTGGATCAATCGCCTCGACGCAGCCATGGCCGACCACCGCCTGTTGCTCGCGCGTCGGCCCATTGTGTATTGCTCAAGTCAGGGCGTGCCCCATTGGGAAATCCTGCTCAGGCTGCGCGACGAGGATGGCGATCTCGTCACGCTGGGTTTGCTTCTGCCGGCGGCCGAGCGCTTCGGCATGATGCCGCGCCTCGATCGTTTCGTGGTCGAACAGATCACGGACTTTATCGCGGCCGAGCCGCGTGGCGAGGACGGTTACGCCGTCAATCCGTCCGGCGCCTCGGTCGGCCACATTTTTTCATGGCCGCCGATCTCGATCGGACAGATCCCCATTCCATCGACACCGTGCGGTTCGTCGTCAACGGCTGAAGCGGCTTCCCATCGATCCACGTTATGATGGGTTGTGTGGCCACTCGCTCGTGGTCACGAATCCGGAGCAGCCCATGACCGATCCCCCCATTACGTCGCCGTCCACCGCTTTGGAAGATGTCAACGTCACGGCCGTGGCACTGTTGCCGGCACCGGCCGCGTTGCATGCGCGCCAGCCACTGAGCCCGCGTGGGCGCCTGACGGTGGCTGACACACGGCATGCCATCAACGCCATCATCGAGGGGCGCGACCCGCGACTGTTGGTGGTCGTCGGACCCTGTTCTATTCACGATCTGGTCGCCGCGCGGGACTACGCCGCGCGGCTTGGTCCACTGTCGGCAGAATTGGCCCGCCATGTGCTGATAGTCATGCGCGTGTATTTCGAGAAGCCGCGCACCACCACCGGCTGGAAGGGCTATATCAACGATCCCCATCTCGACGACAGCTTCGATATCGAATACGGCTTGACTGCGGCACGGGGCTTTCTGCTTGAACTGGCCCAGGCCGGCATGCCGGCCGCGACCGAGGCGCTGGACCCAGTGGTGCCTCAGTATCTGGGTGACCTGATCAGCTGGTACGCGATTGGCGCGCGCACGACCGAGTCCCAGACCCATCGCGAAATGGCCAGTGGTCTGTCGGCGCCCTGCGGTTTCAAGAACGGTACCGACGGCAGTATCGAGGTCGCCGTCAACGCCATCCTCGCCGCGCGCAGTCCGCATCACTTCCTCGGTATCGACAGTGGCGGTCGCACGGCCGTGATCCGCACCCGCGGCAATGCCCATGGGCATTTGATCCTGCGCGGTGGCGCACAGCCAAACTACGGCGCCGCCGTGGTGGCGGCGAGCGAGGCGCGGCTTGCCGCCCACGGTTTGCCGCGCGCCATCATGATCGATTGCAGTCACGGCAACTCCGCCAAGGACGCAACCCGCCAGGCGCCAGTCGCACGCGAGGTCGTGGCCCGTCGTGCCACGGGCGAGACCGGCATCATCGGTCTCATGATTGAGAGCCATATCGGTGGCGGCAACCAGGCGTTCGAACCCGGCGCGAACGCCCTGCGTTACGGCGTCTCGATCACCGATGCCTGTATCGACTGGGCGACGACCGAGCGTCTGTTGCGCGAGTTGCATGGGATCTTGGCAGCCCACTGATCGATAGACGGTCGGTGCGCGTGCTATGCGTCCAGCCGCGCGCTGCATGGTGCGATAAGCTGCGCGTCACGCCATGGCCGAGGCTTGACCTGCGCGCCAATTCGCCGCCGAATAGGCACCCCCAATATACGCAGGTAATCGCCGTGCCCGCCGGCAGTCTGTTGGCTTTGCTCGACGACATCACGACCGTACTCGACGATGTCACTCTCATGACGCAGCTGGCAGCCAAGAAAGCCGCCGGTGTGCTGGGCGACGATCTCGCTTTGAACGCGCAGCAGGTGGCGGGCATTGCCGCCGAGCGCGAGCTGCCCGTGGTATGGGCGGTGGCAAAGGGGTCATTGCGTAACAAAGTAATCCTGGTGCCGGCTGCGCTCGCGATCAGCGCGCTGGCGCCGTGGGCGGTGACGCCGCTGTTGATGATCGGGGGCGCTTATCTGTGTTACGAGGGTTTTGAAAAGCTGGCCCATCGTTTCCTGCACAGCGCTGCAGAGGATGCCGCCGACCACGCGCAGCTGCTGAAGGCGGTGGCCGATCCGCAGGTCGATATGGTGACCTTTGAGCGCGACAAGATCGTCGGCGCAGTGCGTACCGACTTCGTGCTGTCGGCCGAGATCATCGTTATCGCACTGGGCACGGTCGCCAGTGCGCCGATGCTGCAGCGCCTCGGTGTGCTGTCAGCGATAGCCTTACTCATGACCATCGGCGTGTACGGCTTCGTGGCGGCCATCGTCAAGCTCGACGACGCGGGTTTCTATTTGCTCGACAAGCGTGCGGCGCTGGCCCGTTTGCTGGGGCGCGCACTGCTGGTGGCCGCGCCGGCCTTGATGAAGTTTCTGTCGGTAGCCGGTACCGCCGCGATGTTCATGGTCGGTGGTGGCATTATCATGCACGGCCTGCCGTGGCTCGCCAATGTCGGCCATGGCGCGGGCGAGTGGGGCGCGGGCCTGCCAGCGGTGGGGCCGGTAATGCGGGTACTGCTGCCCTTGCTGTGTGACGCACTGGCGGGCATCGTGACAGGCGGGCTGGTGTTGGCCGGGGTCAGTCCGGTCATGGCGCTCTGCGCGCGCATCGGACGTGGGCCGCAGAGAATGTCCGAATAAATTCGGACCCACAGAGGAACCGGATACTCAGGTCTTGCGTGCAATCACTTTGCGCGCCAGCGCGATGAGCGCTACCACGGCCACGGCGATTATCTTCTTGCCCGCGATCAGCAGCGCAAACAGCTTGGCGAACAGCCCGGCCTTGGCCGCCACGCCACCCGCCACCAGCGCCGCCAGTCCATAAGCGGCAGTCTTGTCGACGTCTGGATCGAAATCCGTATAGCCATAGCCGGGGTTGAACTCGGTAAAGGCCAGGACCTCGGTCATGCGCGTCTGGATGGCGGCCAGCTGACTCATATTGGCGACGGCGTTTAAGACCAGCACGCCTTTGCGACCGAGTATGCGAATGTTGTAGTTGAGCGTGTGCTCGGGTGCATTGGGAAAGCGTAGTTCCTTGGCCCAATGGAGCTTCTTGGCCGCCTTGTCGTAGTAGGGGCGCGCCGCCCAGCCCACCAGTTCGACCGGTTCCTGACCCTGCTTGGCGCGTTCGGCATTAGCCGCCGCAGCGCCTTCGCGCATGTCCTTCATGAGTTGGTCGTAGTCGATGCCATCGGCATCTTCGTCAGACACGTGGCCATCCTCGTCATAGGTGATCACCACCCCCCAGCCTTTCTCGTCGAGCGGACTGACATCGGACGGGAACAACATACCGAGGGTACCGTCGCCTGTGGGATTTCCCCACGCCTGCTCGAGTATGCGCTGCGCATCTGCGGGGCCGAGATAGCGAAAGCTGGCGGGGATTTTGAGCGTGGCAATTCCCTGTGGCAATGCCACCTCGCCGTGCTGATACTTCAGCGCGGCTTCGAATTCTTCCTTGCTCAGATGTTGCGCGGTTTCTTTCGCGAAAGATCCATGACTGAACAGCGCGAGCAGGGTCAGCAGCACGATACGCAGGGTCATGTCGTTACACTCCGTGTCGAAGAATTCAAGCCGGCTTCAGAACGCTATGCAGCTCGAAAGTCAGCAGCGCCAGGATCGCGAGCAGGCCGAGATACCAGCACGCGTAATTCGCGCGGGTGGCGCTCGGAATATCGTAGTAGCCAGCCGGTCGGCCAGCGTCGCCACGCGCGCTGGCGAGTAATTGCGGCGCGGCCAGTAGCGCAATCAGTATCAGCATCGGACTCGGACGCCAGAGGAATAGCGCGATGAGCAGCGGTGCGCCTATCCACCAGATTTTTGGCGAAATGACCGCTGTGATGCGGCCACCATCCAGCGGCGACAGCGGTAGCATATTGAACAGATTCAGCATGAAACCGGCGTAGGCCAGCGCCAGTAATAAATCGCTGTTCTGCCAGCGTGCCAGGAAATAGCAGGCGAAGGCGCCGAGCGTGCCTGCCACTGGACCCGCGAGACCGACATAGGCTTCGGTTTCGGCGTCATGGGGCAGATCTTTTAATTCGATCCAGGCGCCGACGAAGGGAATGAAAGTAGGCGCGCCGACGTTGAGACCACGCTGCCGCGCGGCGATGTAATGGCCCATCTCGTGCACGAAGATGAGCAGCACGAAGCCGGCCGCATAGGGCCAGCCAAAAAAGAACGCGTAGCTGACCACCGAGAGCAACATGGTGCCCGAAGTGAGCAGCACCTTGCCGAACTTACCAGCACCGAGCAGGAGCATGAGGGCTTTGATCATGGGATCAGCGGATGAAGTCGCGGTAATGGTTGGCGTGCGCGCACTGTGCCGAGCACGATCGAGCGAGTCAATGACTACACCGCACAGTGCCGCAACACACGTGATCGGTCGGCGTGGCAGCGCGACGCGCGGTTATACTGCGGCTCCCCTGTCACACGCGAGCATAGTCATGACGACCCGCCGACTCCTCATCGTCAATCGTGGTGAAGTCGCACTGCGCATCATGCGCACCGCTGCCGAACTGGGCTATCTCACTATGGCGCTGTACAGCGACGATGACGCCGACAGTCTGCACGTGATGCGCGCCGATGCCGCTGTGCACATGGCCGGACGTGGCGCAGCGGCCTATCTCGATGCCGGCGCGATCGTCGCCGCTGCTACGGCTGCGCACTGTTGGGGAGTGCATCCGGGTTATGGCTTTCTCGCCGAACAGGCGCATTTCGGCGTGGCTTGCGCAGCAGCGGGCTTAATTTTCGTCGGGCCAACACCCGCCCAGCTCGCGCTGTTCGGCAATAAACTCGCCGCCCATGATCTGGCGCGCCTATGCAAAGTGCCGACCTTGGCTGCCTCGAGTGCGCTGGGCTCGGCTGCAGCGCTGGCCGATTTCCGCGCCATGCAGGGCGCGCAGGTTGTGGTGTTGATCAAGGCCGCTGCCGGTGGGGGTGGGCGTGGCATGCGGGTGGTCGTACCCGGTGCCGATGGTGCTGCACTGTGGTCGGCCTGCAGTGCCGAGGCGCTAGCGGCGTTTGGCGATGGCAGTGTCTATGCCGAGCGTTACATCGCCAACGCACGGCACGTCGAAGTGCAAGTGTTGGGTGATGGACAGGGCGCGGTGACGCATCTGTGGGAGCGAGATTGTTCGATTCAACGCCGGCATCAAAAATTGATCGAAATCGCGCCAGCCCCCCATTTGCCCACGGCGACGCGCACGGCTCTGCTGGATGCTGCGCTCAGCATGGCGCGCCACGCCCACTATCGTGGTCTCGGTACCTTTGAATTCCTGCTCGACGCCGATAGTGGCGAGTGGTTTTTCATTGAAGCCAATGCTCGTCTGCAGGTCGAACACACCGTTACTGAAGAAGTGCTGGGGCTCGATCTGGTGGCCTTGCAATTGCTGGTGGCGGCCGGTGCGACCCTGGCCGAGCTGGGTCTGAGCACGGCACCGGCCGCGCCGCGCGGCTATGCAGTGCAATTGCGCATCAATGCCGAGGTAGTGGGCGAGGACGGCACGCTGCGTCCGGCCAACGGCAGTATCACGCGCTTTGAGCCGGCCACGGGTCCGGGTATCCGTGTCGATACGGCGGCGCGCAGCGGTTATGCGCCGAGCCCGGCCTTCGATTCGCTGCTGGCCAAATTGGTCGTACACACCGCCGGCGATTTTCCGCAGCTGCTCGCGCGTGCACGTCGCGCTGCGCGCGAATTCGTGATCGAGGGTATCGCGACGAATCTGCCGCTCTTGCAGGCGCTGCTGGCCGAGCCGGCGCTGGCAAGCGGTGATCTCAACACCACCTATGTCGAACAACATGGCGCGGCTTTGATGCGTGCTGCGGCGGCTTTCGTTGTGCCGGAGAGTACGGCGGGCATCGCCGCAGTGGCGACCCGCGCCGTGATCGCCGTGCCGCCCGGCTCGACCGTCGTGCCGGCGCCGATGCGTGCCAGCGTGATCAGTATCGATGTCAGTGTCGGAGTAAAGGTCAAACGTGGCCAGCCGTTGGCGGTGCTGGAGGCGATGAAAATGCACCACGTGGTGGCGGCTGCGGCGAGTGGCACCATCACCGCAATTCTCATCGGCGTGGGCGACGTACTCGACGAGGGTCAGCCGCTGGCCTTGCTCGCCATCGATGTCCATGCTGAGCACGGCGCCGACGTGGTAACCGACATCGATCTCGACGCGTCGCGCAGCGATCTCGAAGAAGTGCGTGCCGCCCACGCTTTGACCCTCGATGCCGCGCGACC
Source organism: Pseudomonadota bacterium (assembly GCA_031362345.1). GTDB lineage: Bacteria > Pseudomonadota > Gammaproteobacteria > JADJYF01. The sequence goes on along the minus strand of JANLSI010000388.1, from coordinate 5,964 downwards.
GGAAGCACTCGCCAAGCGCCGCAAGCTCGACGCGCGCACGGCACGCGAGAACGTCGCTGATCTGTGCGATCCCGACAGCTTCATTGAATACGGCGCGCTTGCGATCGCTGCGCAGCGGCGCCGGCGCAGCGTCGAAGATCTCATGAAGAACACACCGGCCGACGGCATGATTGCGGGCTTCGGCACGGTTAACGCCGAGCAGTTCGGGCCCGATAACACCCGCTGTGCGGTGATGGCCTATGACTACACGGTGCTGGCCGGTACCCAAGGTCATCACAATCACAAGAAAAAAGATCGCCTGTTCGAGCTTGCCGCTGAGTGGAAGACACCCATCGTGTTCTTCACCGAAGGCGGTGGCGGGCGACCAGGGGATGTCGATACCGACGAGTTGTGCATGAGCTGGCTCGATCTGAAGACGTTCGCGACCTGGCCGAAGTTGTCGGGTGTGGCGCCGCGCATCGCGGTCAATGCCGGCCGTTGCTATGCCGGCAATGCGGTGATCTTCGGCTGCGCCGACGTGACCATTGCGACCGCCAACTCCAACATCGGTCTGGCCGGCCCAGCCATGATTGAAGGCGGCGGTCTGGGCAAGTTCAAGCCCGAGGACATCGGCCCTATGGCGGTACAGACCGTCAACGGTGTGGTCGATATCGCTTGCGCTGATGAGCGCGAGGCGACCGCAGCGGCCCGTCAGCTGCTCGGCTTTTTCCAGGGCGTGGCGCCCCAGTGGACGGCGCTCGATCAGCGTCGCCTGCGCCATCTGATCCCCGAGAACCGCCTGCGTGTCTACGATGTGCGCACTGTCATCAACGCGTTAGCCGATGAAGGCTCGGTGCTGGAACTGCGGCCGCACTACGGTGTGGGACTGTTGACGGCGTTCATCCGCATCGAGGGACAGCCGTTTGGCCTGATAGCCAATGATCCGCGCCATCTCGGCGGCGCCATCGACGGTGACGGCGGCGAGAAGGGCGGGCGCTTTCTGCAACTGTGCGATGTCTACAATGTGCCGGTCATTTCCTTGTGCGACACCCCCGGTTTCATGGTCGGCCCCGACAGTGAGAAGACCGCCGCTGTACGCCGTGGATCGCGCTTGATTATCGCGAGCGCCAATCTGCGTGTGCCCTTATTCTGTATCGTATTGCGCAAAGGCTATGGTTTAGGCGCGCAGGCCATGTGCGGTGGTAGTACCCATCAAACGTTTTTCACCATCGCCTGGCCGACCGCCGAGCTGGGTCCGATGGGATTGGAAGGCGCGGTCGAACTCGGCTTCCGCAAGGAACTCGCAGCGACGCCCGATAGCGCGAGTCGCAAGGCCTTGTTCGATGAACTGGTCGCGCACATGTACAACAAGGGCAAGGGCGTGTCGGTGGCGTCGGTGTTTGAGATCGATGCGGTGATCGATCCGGTGGATACGCGCGCGTGGGTCTTGCGTGGCTTGCGCGCGGCAGGCAAAGAGCGGCGTGAACCACGGCGCTATGTGGATGTGTGGTGAGCGCTTGTTTCAGGCGCGGCAAGCCATGTTCGTCCAAACCCACGCCTATAGCGAAAGGCGTTTGAACAGGCGCTCTGGAATCCCACGGATCACTATCATGATCAAACACCAGAACCACGGCAGATAAACCACGTCGCGTTGGCCCTCGACCGCGCGCACGATACCGCAGGCAATAGTGTCGGGCGTGGCCCACAGCGGGCCTTTCTTGAAGCTTGCTGTCATGGGCGTATCGACAAAGCCGGGTTTAATGGTCAGCACTTTGACGCCGTGCTTGGTGAGACGATTGCGCAGCCCGGAAAGAAACGCATCCAGCGCAGCCTTGCTGGCGCCATAGACGTAATTGCTCTGACGTCCGCGATCGCCCGCCACCGAACTCAAGACCGCAATCGTGCCGTGGCCCTGGGACTGCATGAGCGTGGCCAGCGGGGTGAGCAGGGTGAGGGTCGACAGGGTGTTGATCTCGAACGCTTCGCGCAAGCAGGCGACGTTTTGTTCACAAGCGTTCTGATCGGGCAGCATGCCGTGGGCTAGTAGCACGACATCGAGTCCTTCCAGGGCAGCTTGCGCGCTGGCGAGCAGTGCGTCGGCAGCGAAGGGTTGCGTGACATCGACCAGCGCGGTGCTGACGGCAGCTGCACCGCGTACTTCGAGATCGCGCGCAATCATCGCCAAGCGTTCGCCATCACGGCCGATCAGATGCATACGCGCACCGCGCGCGGCATAGCGGCGGGCAGTGGCTTCGGCGATGGCCGAGGTCGCGCCCACGATCAAGATTTTCAACATGGCTTACAACCCCAGTCGTTGTGATTGCAGGGAGGCGAAGCGGCCCAGCGCGCCGTATCGCGCGCGGATTTCCTGAAACGCTTGCCACTGTGGGTAGCCGCGTCGGAAGGTCGCCATCGACATGCAAGCGTCCTTGGCCAGATACATCCGCCCGCCGTGAGCGACGACGATGTCGTCGAGGCGCGCGAACAATGTCACGGTGGCAGCACTCATGGCGAAATCCATGGTCAGGGTCAACCCGGCCTGGGGAAAGGACAGCAGGTTGTCGTTGGCGGGACCAAAGCCTTTCAACACGGCCAGCGGCGAGACCAATCCACTGGCTGCGACCGTGCTTAACATCTCGCCCAGGGCCGCGTGCGCGGCGCTCGTAGGGATGACGCATTGGTGCTGCATGAAGCCGGCTTTGCCATACAGGCGATTCCAATCGTGCAGCGCATCGAGTGGAAAGAAGTATTGTGCGTAATGCACGCGGCGGCGCGCGCGATGACGCGCGCCGCGCTGAAAATAAAGCGCATTGAAGGCACAAGTCACGGGCCAGCCGAGCAGGCCAGCGGGCAGATCGACGGGCACGGCCAGCGGCCGGCGCGCAACGGTATGCAAGCCGCCGTCGGTGGCATGTTCGCCGAGCATCACCAACCCGCGGCCGCGCGCTGGGCCGCGCTGATTGACGTCCAGCCAGGCGACCCCATAGGTACTCCCATGGTGTTCTGCGAGCAGCGCGATGGTGCTGGTGAGATCGTTGGCTGCGATCACAGTTTCTTCGATGAAGCTGCTGCGGATGGCGCGCAAGCGCAGCCGCGCCGCGACGATGACGCCGGTCAGACCCATGCCGCCGGCGGTGGCGTGAAACAGTTCGCGATGGCGCTCGGGCGAGCAACGCAACAGCGAGCCGTCGGCCAGCATGAGGGATAGTTCCTCGACGTACGCACTGAAGCTGCCGTCGTGATGATGATTCTTGCCGTGCACGTCGGCAGCGATGGCGCCGCCTAAGGTCACCAGGCCGGTGCCGGGCAGTACCGGTACAAACCAGCCGTGGGGCACGATCAGCTGCGCGATCGCGGCGAGCGTGATGCCGGCCCCGCATTCGATCACCCCGCGTTCGGTATCGAAGGCAATGAAGTGATCGAAGCGCGTCATGCACAAGGTCTGTGGCGCCAGGCTCGCGTCTCCGTAGCTGCGGCCCATGCCCCGTGGGATCAGTGGGTCGGGCACTTCGACCAGCGTGCGCGCTAGCCCCTGCCGCGTCGCCGGGCTGTGCGTTGTGGTCTCGATGGTGGGATGACGGCCCCAGCCGCTGCTGTGCATAGACATTGCTCGTGTGCGCATAGTGACGGCCGCGACGGCGGGTGTCGTGGCGCGGCTATAATAACGGTCTGACGTCCGTCGGATGCATGGGGTCGCGCTCAAAGCTATGGATGCCAGCAACACTCGATGGACGATGGCAGGCGCGTGCCGGCGCTGAATGATCGCCGTCTACCGTGGCTGGCCGCAACGCTGGTGCTGATCTGCTTGCTGCGCGCGGTGCAGATGGCTTGGCTCTGCGACGACGCCTTCATCTCGTTTCGTTACGCGCGAAATCTGGTCGACGGCCTCGGCCTGGTCTACAACGCCGGCGAGTACGTCGAAGGCTATACCAATCTCCTGTGGACGCTCGCCATTGCGGCGACGCTCAAGATCGGCATCGCGGCGGAGAGCATGGCGCAGGTACTCGGCATCGCCAGCTGGCTGGCACTGAGTGCGGCGTTGGCGCGCTGGTCGTGGCTGCGGGCCAGACGCGAAGGCCGTGTTTTTTTGCCGCTGGCGGCCAGTCTCAACCTGCTCTTGGAGGACACTCAACGCTGGGCGACGGGCGGGCTTGAAACCAGCCTGTTCAGTCTGCTCAGTTGTGGCGGGCTGCTGCTGCTCGCGGCGGGCGGGCCGCGGCGCGGCTTTCAACTGGGCGCCGGCGCGGTGCTGGCGCTGGCGTGTCTGACGCGCCCCGACGGCGCGATCTTCGCCACCCTGGGTGTCGTCTATGGATATTGCCTACGGCCTGCGGCCAGGCCGGCCGCGCGCCTGCGCGACGTCGCCTGGGTCGCACTGCCACTGGTGTTGGTGGGCGCCGCGCTGGTCGCTTTCAAGCTGCGCTATTACGGCGATCTGTTGCCGACCGCCTTCTATTCGAAATCGGCGCTTGCGCACTACTACGGTCAGGGACTGCGCTATGTCTGGTTATTCTTTGCGCGCAACTGGTTCGCGCTGAGCTTTGTGCCGATTGCGCTATGGCTGGCACGGGCGCGACTCGCGCGCCTGGCGACCCCAACCAATGGGCTGTGGCTCGCGGCCTTTGGGGTCTTCACTTATTACGTCGTGCACAGTGCCGGTGATTTCATGTACGCCCGGCGCCTGCTGCCGGCGCTAGCGTTTCTATGGCTGTTGTTCGAAGAACTGCTGCACGCGAGTGCGGTCCGGCGTGGCGCACAAGGCTTGTTCGTCGCGACGCTGCTCGCTGCCGCGCTACCGCGCACGATCTATCCCGCTACCCCGCGCTTTGTCGACGGCATCACCAATGAATGGGCCCATTATCCGCGCGCCTATGTGGCCGCGGCGCGGCTGCACGGCGAAGCGTTCGGCGCTATGCTCGACGGCACGCCGGTGCGGGCCGCTTTCGAGGGTGGCCTGGCGATGTTCGCCTACTACAGCCGTTTGCCCTATCTGGTCGAGATGACCGGGCTCACCCAGTATTCCCTCGCCAAGCAGCCGTTGCTGGGACGTGGCCGCATCGGTCACGAAAAGTCAGCCGACGGACGCTGGCTCACTGACCATCACATCCACTTGCTGTTGTTCCACGACCCGCAGCTGCTCGTCGCCGACGGTCATCGGCGTTTCGATGTGGTGCGATTCGGTACACACGTGACGGCCAAGATCTGGAAATATTCCGATGCGGTGATGGATCCTCTGCGCCGACGCGGCGATGTGGATTTCATTCCGATAGAGATGGTGCTGGCGCAGGCCGAGCGCGATATCGCCGCGGCTTCCGCCCATGACGCACAACTCATCATGCATTTTCTTGAGCGTTATTATTTTGCCGACGCGCCGCCGTCGCGTACGTCGCTGGCGGCTCGTCTGCGCCAGATGGTGGCAGCTAAGTCCCAGGAACCATGATATGAATTCCATCGCTACCCGGCGCGAAACCCAGCAGGGTGATGGCGTCGATCGGCGTCTCATTGTGCTTGCGTGCCTGGTCGTGATCCTCGCCTGTGTGGTGCGCGCTGTGCAGCTGGCGTGGCTGTCGGATGATGGTTTTATCTCGTTTCGTTACGCGCAAAATCTGGCCGAAGGGCGCGGGCTGGTTTACAACGCCGGCGAATACGTCGAGGGCTATACCAATCTATTGTTTACGCTGGTGCTGGCCGCCTTCATGCGGATGGGAGCGCAGCCCGAGATCATGTCCCATGTGCTCGGCATCGGCTGCTGGCTGACCCAAGCGGGCGTGCTGGCGTGGTGGTCGTGGCGACGCGCACAGGCAGACGGACATCGCTATCTGCCCCTCGCGGCGGCATTGACTTTGTTGATCGAGGATCAGCAGCGCTGGGCGACGGGTGGCCTTGAGACCAGCATGTTCGGCTTGTTCGCCAGCAGCGGTTTGCTGTTGCTCGCTGTCGATGTGCCCAATCGCCGCCGTCAGTTGCTCGCCGCCGCGCTGCTGG
>JANLSI010000386.1:0-4209 GCA_031362345.1 Pseudomonadota bacterium | reverse complement strand
CGATGACATTCAGGCGCGAACTGGTTTTGCGCTCGATCGTGAGCGGGCGATGACCACCGGTATACCGACTAGCGTGGAACTCGCTGCGCTACGCAGCCTGCCGGACGGCCGCGCCCTGGCAAGCATGGCGCTAGCATGACGCGCGTCGCGATCTAACGATCCCAGATCACGTGCTCGCCTTCCCGCGCAGCGATCTGCAGCATCTTGATCAAGGGTCCGGCGCGATGGGCGGCACTGATGGTGGGCTCGCGATTTTCATCATCGTCGGCTGTGCCGCGATCGGCGGCCAATCCGCGCACCGGTCCGTCGCGCACCGCCGCTTCGAGTCGTGCCAAGCTCGCCGCGATATCCTGGGCGGCGAGCGAGCCGGGTAGCGATCCACTGTGGCCCATGAGCCTGATCAACTCGCGGGCCACGCTTTCCAGCATGAGGATGTCGGGTGAATATTTGCTCTTGAAGGTGATGGGCATGGTGGCAGGTACTCCTGGTTTCGTCGCTCAAGGCAAAATCGCGTAAGCCCGCGCCGGAAAGCCGAAGCCATGTTTGACCTTGGGCCAGGTCACCACGATCAACGCGCCGCTGGCCGGCACCTGATCGAGATTAGCCATGGCCTCGATCTGCCAATGACCGTGCTTCAGCAGCCAGGCTTCGGCGGCAAAATCATTGCTCGCGTCGGTATCCAGCGATTCATGACCGATGGCGGTCACGCCCCGTTGTTCGACGAGGAATTTCACCGCCGCCAATGACCAGCCGGGAAACGGCGCGCGTTTGAATCGCTCAGGATTGGAATCGAAATCGCGGCCCATGTCGGTGCGCAGCGCCGCAAAGGCACGCTGGGGAATTACGCCATGGATTTTCTCCCAGGCTTCGATGTCAGCCACCTGGATAGCGTGGTTCGGATCGGTGACCAGCAGTGGCGTGATGTCGAGCACCACCAGCGGCAGCAGCATATCGTCGAGCGGAATGTCGTCCATGGTCACGCCCTTGGCATCGAAATGGGCGGGCGGATCGACGTGGGTGCCGTACTGGCCGACTAGAGCGTAGAAGGTGGTGCGGAAGCCGTGCTCTTCAATCGTATAGGGTCGATGGCTGTCGGGATCGCTGGCAGCCGCCATCGCGGCCTGGCCAAAGCCACGCCACACCGGCGTATCGGGACCGAAGGCATGGGTCAGGTCGACCCGTTTCTTGCTCGCGATGATGGCATAGGCGTCGGCCAGACTAGCTTCGGCATGGGCCGCCGGCGGCCCGGCTAGGCCAAGCATAAGGGCGATGGCTGCAAGCAGCGGCGACATGAACGGCATGACAATGCTCCTTGACGATGACGAGTGTCGAACGATGTTTTACGTCGGCGCACGAGTGTAACGCCTGCCGATGATGAACCTCGCTCAGGGCCGCGGTTGCGCACGACAATGCCATAATCGCAGCGCCTGTCATCGAGCGCATTTCCCGTCACAGCCAAGGAGACCACCATGAGCAAGCAGCCCGTTCTGTCCCCCCTGCCGGGCACCTTCTATCGACGGCCGGCACCGGCTGCGCCGCTGTTCAAAGAGGATGGCGCGGCGGTCGCGATCGGTGACGTGCTGGGTCTCATCGAGGTCATGAAGAATTTTCAGGAACTCATCGCCGAGCATGCCGGCCGTGCTATCCAATTCATGGTCGAGGACGGCGAAGCCATCGACGCCGAACAACTCATCGCCGAGATCGAGGTGTGAATATTCGACGTGTACTGATAGCCAACCGTGGCGAGATAGCCGTGCGCATCAACCGCGCCTGTCAGGCACTGGGCGTGTCGACGGTGCAGGTCTATAGCGCGGCCGATCGCGATTCACTCGCCGTGCGGCTCGCCGACCAAGCCATCGAAATCGGGCCGGCACCGGCTGCCAAATCCTATCTGCGCATCGACGCCATCATCGACGCCGCGCGCGCCAGTGGCGCGGACGCCGTGCATCCCGGTTATGGTTTTCTGGCCGAAAACGGCGATTTTGCCGACGCGGTGGTGGCGGCCGGACTGATTTTCATCGGTCCCGATGGCGATGCCATACGGCTGCTCGGCGACAAGGTCGCGGCGCGCCAGGTGGCAAGCCAAGCCGGCTTGCCGACCGTGCCGGGCAGTAGCGCGCGTCTACTCGATGTCGATGCCGGCCTCGCCCTGGCCGAACGCATCGGTTATCCGGTCATGATCAAGGCCGCCGCCGGCGGTGGCGGACGCGGCATACGCGTGGTGCAGAACGAAGGGGAATTCGCGCGCCAGTTTCCACAGGCCGCCACCGAGGCCAGCGCGGCGTTCGGTGATGGTGGCCTATACGTCGAGAAGATGATTTCCAGCGCGCGGCATATCGAGGTGCAGATCTTGGGTGACGGCGAGCGCTATGTGCATTGCTTCGAACGTGAATGTTCCCTGCAGCGCCGCCGTCAGAAAGTATGGGAAGAAGCGCCGGCCGTTAATCTTGATGTTGAGGTGCGTGCGGCGATGTGTAAGGCGGCGGTCAAGCTCGCGGCGCGGGTCGCCTACAAGGGCGCGGGCACCGTTGAGTTTCTCTATGACGCCGCCACCCGTAATTTCTATTTCATCGAGGTCAATACGCGCATTCAGGTGGAACATCCGGTTACGGAGATGATCACCGGTCTCGATCTCGTTGCTGAAATGATCCGCATCGCAGGCGGCGAACGTCTGTCCATCGCACAAGGTGATGTGGTCATCACGGGTCACGCCATCGAATGCCGCATCAATGCCGAGGATCCCGCCAAGAACTTCATGCCGGCGCCCGGCACGATCACGCGGCTGGTCGTACCGACTGCGGCCGACCTGCGTTTCGATTCGATGTTGTTCGAGGGCTATACCGTGCCGCCCTTCTATGATTCCCTGCTCGGAAAATTAATTGTGCACGCCGCCGATCGGATCAGCTGTCTCGCACGCCTGCGCGAGGTGCTGGGTGGACTCATTATTGAGGGGGTGCCGACCACGATTGCGCTGCATGCCGCGCTGGCTGCCGACAACGAAGTCGCGGATGGGGCTATCGATACGCGCTTTCTCGAGGCCTGGCTGGAACGACGCTTTCCGGTACCGGTGAAAGCCCAGCGCTGATGGCTTGCAGTGGGCGAGTGATGATCCCCGATTCGCTTCTGCTGACGTCTGATCTCGGTTCGCACGGTAAACCCTCAGCGTAAGGAAGCTAGGCGCGTTCCAGCACCACCACCGGGATCTCACGGGTGGTCTTACTCTGATACTCCAGGAAGGGCGGATAGAGGGCGGCCATGTGCTGCCACAGTGTGTGCCGTTCTACGCCGTGGGCGATACGCGCATGCGCAACGAACACCTCGGGGCCGACTTGCAGTTCGACCTGCGGCTCGGTGAGCAGGTTGTGATACCACGCAGGCTGGGTTGGTGCACCACCCTTAGAGCCGATGATCACGTAGGCATCATCGACCGCGCCGTAGATCAAGGGCATGGTGTGGCGGGCGCCGCTGCGGCGGCCGATGGTGGTGAGCAGTAAGGTTGGTATGGCCTTGCCGCCGCCGGCGAAGCTTGCATCGAATAGATGGCCTTCCCGTCCGCCGCTCTCGCGATAGACGCGCAGATGATCGGTGATCCAGTCTGGGACCTTGCCGGTTTCTAGTTCACGCAGCGTTTCGTTGATGTCGAACTCGTTCATGGATATCTCTCCTTTTTGTCAATGATGGCCCTGCCAGCGCGAGCTCCGCACAGCACAGATTCTCAAGATTCAATCGCCGCCCAACTTGCCGGGTCGAGCTGGAAATAGCCGCGCAGGGTTTCGTACAAGCGCGGGTGACGCGCCGATAGTTCGCGCCCGCGCTCGAAAAAGGCCTCGGTGGTGACTGCGAAAAACTCAGCCGGTGAGGTCGCGCCGTAATCATCGAGCACGCCATCGGTGGCATTGCGTGCGCGCAGGCGCAGCAGATCGTATTCGCGGCCGAGGACGTCCATCCATGCGCGTTGCGTCGCGGCGTCGGCCAGTGCCGGCACGCCATCCAGTGCACCGTTTTCTTCGTCGAGCTTATGCGCAAATTCGTGCAGCACCACGTTGTGTCCGTCACCGGCATTGGCCATGCCGTGCTGAATGTCGGCCCACGACAACACCACCGGCTCGCGTTGCCAGGACTCGCCGCTGCGCAGTTCTTCGTCATGGGTTTCGAGTGCGCCGTCGCGCCTGACCACCGGCACCACGAACGATTCGGGATAGACCAGGA
>JANLSI010000371.1:0-18502 GCA_031362345.1 Pseudomonadota bacterium | reverse complement strand
AGCTGGGGCGCGGCGGCATGCAGGCTGGACTGCACGCTCGGGCGCGCACTCATGCGCGCATACCAGGCCGCCAGATTCTTCAATTCCGGCTCCAAGGGCTGGCCGACATCCTTGGCGAAATCCATGCAGCAGTACAAGATCATATCGGCGAGTGAAATCCTGTTTCCCGCCACAAAGTCGCGGCCCACCATGAGGCCGTCCAGCCATTCACGACCCGCTTTGCCCTTGGCCTTGAGACCGGCCGCCGCTTCCGGCAGGCACAGCATGCGGTTACGGAAGATCTCGATGCCCTCTGCGAAACGAAAGCCGTTGTACATGTATTCCGTGATGTTCAGCTCGACACGGCGCACCCACATGCGCGTTATGGCGCGCTCAACTGCCGTGGTCCCGATCAGGGCTGGCATCGGCTGCTGCTCTTCGAGAAATTCGCAAATGGTCACGGTCTCCGCAATCACGGTGCCGTCATCGAGTTCGAGCGACGGTGTCTGCCCGGCGGGATTCTTACTCAGGTAGGGGCTCTGGCGGTTGGCGCCCGCCAGCAGATCCAGATCTTCGCTGGGAATGTTCATGCCCTTTTCGGCCATGAACATTCGAACCAGACGCGGGTTCGGCCCGAAGGAATTCAAAAGCTTCATATAGTCTTCTCCTCGCTGCTGTCTTGGGGCCGAAGCGGCCCACGATTTTTTGTCACCGCTTGTCGAGGGGACGTTATAGGGGGCTACCGGAACAGCGTCAATCGAAGCTTAGTGCGAACCTGACCGTCGCATCGCCTAACGCGGCACCGGCTCGCGATTCAGTTCCAAATCAGATTCAGCCGCGCAAACTGCACACCGCTTTACATTTGGACTTGTGCGCCGCACCATTCGCGGCCTTCAAAATCTGAACGACCCCAAACGACATCGACGGTCCCGCTACGCACGGCGGCAGGTAGCAAGTGGGTCTTCCAGCTCCCGGCGGGAGAGATTGGTGTTTTTTGCCCAACGACAGTTTAGATTAAACAATTTAAACTATTGATTTTAAAATATTTTATGTTTGATACCGGAACCACGCTGATAGCTCCTAAGGTGAAACACCGATGATGAAAATAATATGCATTTTTGTCCTTGGTCTGACTTTGGTCGCAGCGGGGTCCCAGGCCTATGGCCCCAGCGTCGGCGCCACTGACTGCACGTCCAGCAGCAATGAAGTGCCGCTCGCCACCGCAACTGGATCCGTCGGCATCATTAAGAATCTCGCCGAAGACCCAAGTTCGATACGGTCCATCGCCGGCCGCCTGCTGGCCAGTGCGCTAAGCAGTAGTGATGCGAGCACTTCGGATAAAACCTGCCATGCCGCCTGTGTGCAGAGCGAGAAATCTCAGATCGTCTATCGTGTCGCGCCAACCGCCTATCTGGCGAACGACCTGCAGCGTGACGTGTGCGTTAAGTTCGAGAACGAGACGACCAGCCATCCACTCGCCTTCGAGCAACGGGAATTCCACAGCGTCGATGAATTAAATGAATGGATCATGGCGTTCTCACAAGGGCGCGGCGAAGATGGTCGTCTGCTCTACGAACTGTGCTCCTCCAATTGCAGCCCGCGTTACACCTTCCTCATCGCAGAACAGAATTCCGGCTACGCGGTGAAGGCAGAAGTGCTATGCGGGCTGGCCCGCGACAAATCGAGCGATGTGTATCAGGTCTCGACTGCAGTACGCCGCACTTGCGCGCTGAACTGAGTGATCGCGCCAAGGCGCGATCAGACACTAGCGTGGTGACACCTAGCCCCTTGCAGAGCGTCACACGCGCGCTGGCCTGGCCGGCGCTGCTCATCAGTTGTTGCGCGATCCTAGCGCTTGGTTTCGCCCATGGCCGCGCCACGCTGTTCTTCAACATTTCCTACCTGTGGATAGTGGCATGGCTGCTGCTGCTGGAGCGCACCATGCCTTATCGTCACGACTGGCGTCATCCCGACGGGCAAATCTTGCAGGATCTCGCCCATTCGGGGCTTAACAAAGGCCTGGTGCAACTTTTGATCGTGATCCTCGCGGGCCGCGGCCTGCTCGACCATCGCAGCAGCGGTTTCCTGAGCAGCGCGCCGCTGACGCTGCAGGTAGTCTGCGGGCTGGTTGGCTCGGAATTCGGGCTGTATTGGGCGCATAGACTCAAGCACGAATGGCCTGGTCTGTGGCGCTTCCATGCCGTTCACCACAGCGTGCGCAAGCTATGGCTGGTCAATACCGGTCGCTTCCATTTCGTCGATTCGCTGCTGGCAGTGCTCGCCAGCCTGCCATTTTTCCTGCTGAGCGGCATGAGCATGAACGCCATCATCTGGGTCAGTGCCATCACCGCCTACATCGGCATCCTCACCCACTGTAACGTCGCAATGGAATGCGGCTGGCTGAGCTACCTGTTCAACACTCCCACACTGCACCGCTGGCACCATGCTCGCGACAGCGTTATCGGCAACAGTAATTACGGCGAAAACCTGGTGCTATGGGACATGTTGCTTGGCACCTATTGCAACCCGCCTGGCCGGCATGTCGACAACATCGGCATCACTGAACACATGCCGAGCGGATTTCTCACCCAGCTGGCGGTGCCCTTTCTGTGGCGCCGCCATCAGGCGGCCCACCGTTTAGCGCGCGATGAGACCGGTTGACCAGCGCAAGCGCAGCCACCACCAGCCTAGCCTGGCCACGACACGCACCAGCCGTGTGGTGCCACGCATGCCCAGCGCCAGGGCGATCATTGCGACTAGAGTCCGCACATGAGGCAAGTCATACATCGACATTGCGAGCCGCTGATATGCGCCCGCGCAACGCCGGCGGTCGTAGACGACCTCAGACCCATGGGCTTCATTAGCGCTGTGGTAGGCGTAGGCCAACTCGTCGTCGTCGGTTTCCGCGACCCGTGCGAGGGCGATACGCAGGCGCGCCCACGGCCCGAGACGCGCGCCATTCGCGTAGCGCGCGAGATAACGGTGAAACAACCGGTAGTGCCGCGCCTCGTCCTGCGCAATACGGTGACAGATCTGCCGCAACACTGGTTCACGGGCGTGGTCGCGCAGCGCGGAGTAATAGGAGCACGTACCGGACTCCACCACGCAACGCGCCAGCAATTCGCCGGCCCGCGAACCACGCACCGACTGATACGTATCGACGGGAATGTGATAACCGGCGCGGAAGCGCGCGAGGCTGGCGGCGAAATCGAAGCCCGGGTCCGCCATCTCGGCCCAGCGGCCCAACGCGGCGCCGTGCTGTGCTTCTTCGTCGCCCCAGCGCGCCGCTGCGGCTTTGAAGTCAACGTCCTCGCTAAAAATATTGTGCAGATAGCGGACGTAGTCCGCGCTGTTTGCCTCGACCACTGCGGCGGTCTTCACGGCAGCGAGCAAGCGTGGGTCGACCGCCGAAGAATCGAAACACGACCAAGCAATGTCTTCGAGTTTCCATTGTCTCAGCATGGCGAGACCTGTCGCGCAGCCGCAATCGAGTCGGACGTGCGGTCAGCCGCCCCGTCAGGGGTGTCATTCGGTATGATGGCTGCCCACGCCGTTGGCGTGCGCCAGCCGGGTACGCGGTAAGTCAGAAACGGTTGGAGCATTGAGCATGTCATGGTCACAAGAATTCGCGTGTAGTGTAACAACGTTCGGCAAATCTGCCGCACGTCGCTGATCGGCAGCCCGGCCCCAATGTCCATCGTCAAAGACAATCCGCGTGAGCGTCCCCATTTCACGTTCGCGCCCTATCTGCCGGCCCGTTTGGGTCTGCTGCGTCGGCCACTCACCAGCCTGCTGGACCACAGCCTCGGTCTGACGGGCCTGAACGCCGTCTACCATGCGATTCCGCCGGACCTCGATCCGCATTCCTTCGCCCGTTGCGCGCTCGATGGCTTCGGTGTCGAAGTGCGCGTCGATGATGGTTCACTGGACAATATCCCCGCCAGCGGGCCGTGTATCGTGGTGGCCAACCATCCCCATGGCGGACTGGACGGTGTGGCGATGGTCGAGGTGCTGATGCGCAAGCGACCGGATCTGCGCGTGATGGCCAATTACCTGTTACACAACTTCATCGAACTCGCGCCGATTTTCATCGGCGTCGATCCCTTCGGCAGTCGCCAGTCGGTGCGCTCGAATTTCGGCGCGGTGCGTCAGGCCCTTGCCTGGCTGCGCAAGGGCGGCGTGCTGTTCATGTTTCCCGGGGGCGAGGTGTCGAGCCTCAACCTGAGAACCCGCGTGATCAGTGATCCGCCGTGGGATGCAGGCATCGGCTGGCTGGTGAAGAAATCTGGCGCGCCCGTGGTACCCGCCTTCATCGACGGTCGCAATAGCGCCCTGTTCCAACTTGGCGGCCTGCTCCATCCACGCATACGCACTATGCTGCTGGTGCGCGAGATGCTCAATCACCGCGGCACCGTCATCAACGTCAAATGCGGCCGCCTGATCGAGGCCGAGACCTTGAGCCTGCTGGAAGATCGCGCATCCATCGCACCCTATCTGCAGATCAGCACCTATCTGATTAAAGCCCGCGCCGCCTACCACAAGCCTCTGCGCCTGACCCGTATGCGACCGGCCAATGTGCATCACGAAGCACTGGCTGCCCCTATCGATCCGGCGCTGCTGGCCGGCGAGATCAGTCAACTCGATGAAGATCAGCGTCTACTGAGCAGCAATAATCTGCACGTCTGGGTGGCCCGCGCAGAGCAGATTCCGTGGCTGCTGCAAGAGATCGGGCGCTTGCGCGAAGTAAGCTTCCGTCAGGTCGGCGAGGGCACCGGGCGCAGTGTCGATCTGGACCTGTTCGACAGCTACTACCTGCATCTGTTCATGTGGGACAGCAGCACGAATGCGGTGATCGGTGGTTATCGCCTGGGCCAGGCTGACCGTATTCTTTCCCGCTACGGCGCACGTGGCCTTTACGTGCGCACCTTGTTCCGGCTCGAACGCCCACTTGAAGCCGAATTACATTCCGCGCTTGAGCTTGGGCGCTCGTTCGTGCGCCCGGAGTACCAGCGCAATTACTCCTCGCTGATGTTGCTGTGGAAGGGCATCTGCGCCTATGTTGCGCGCAATCCCCAGTACCGCGTGCTATTCGGTCCGGTCAGCATCAGTAACGACTACCATCCGCTCTCCCAGCAGTTGATCGTGCGCTTCCTGCAGCGTAATCGCATGGAACCTGAGCGCGCGAGTCTGGTGAAACCGCGGCAGGCTTTCCCGCGCGGCGATCGCACCACTAACTTGGTCGATCTTAACGTCAGCGATCTGCGCATCATTGCGGCGCTGCTCAGTGCCGTCGAAGAACAAGACGTCGGTATTCCGGTGCTACTGCGTCAGTATTTGAAGCTCAATGGGCGCATCCTCGGCTTCAATGTCGACCCGGAATTCAACAATTCCATCGACTGCCTGTTGTGGGTAGACCTGGCACAGACCGATGCCGTGCTACTGCGCAAATTGATGGGCCCACAGGCCTTTGAAAATTTCCTTCGCTACCATGGCTGTGACATCGACGGTCAGCGCCGCGAGGCGCTGCGAGAAGGCGCCTGAGTTCTCCCGTCTGGCCATAGGCAGCGCCGCGACTACCGCTTCCTTCGAAGCACCCATCAGG
Source organism: Pseudomonadota bacterium (assembly GCA_031362345.1). Taxonomy (GTDB): domain Bacteria; phylum Pseudomonadota; class Gammaproteobacteria; genus JADJYF01. The sequence continues at coordinate 12,921 of JANLSI010000371.1, read as the reverse complement.
CTCGCCGCACTCGACGGCGAGCACGTTTTCGTATATTCAAAGGCCTGTCAATCATCCCGAAACCAGCGGAGGACAGCCATGCGCGTCAACCACAATGCCGCCATGAAGAAGCATCACCTACCGGGCCTTGAGCACCAGACCCTGGCCGGCGGTCGTGACGGCCTCAAGAGCATCGAAGTCTGGCGCCAAACCATCGCCGCCGGCGCGACCACGCCGGTACATCGCCACGACTGTGAAGAGGTGATCATCTGCCTCAAGGGCGAAGCGGTATGTCACTACGACGGCCAGGAATACCATTTCAAGGAAGATGAGACGCTCATCATCCCTGCCGGCGTCACCCATCAGATCTGTAATGCCGGCAGCAGTGATCTGTTGATCGTGGCTACCCTCGCCATGGCGCCGGTGCAAGTCGAAACGGCCGATCATCAGGCGATGGCCTTGCCGTGGGATGGCGCTAACGCATGACTGCTGCGCGCCAAGACCTCATCACCGCCTTCGTACCTGGCGCGCCGGGTCTCGCCTATGACGTGGCGGGCGCTGGCGAGACGCTGGTCTGTCTACATGGCATAGGCGGCAACCGCCGCAACTGGGCACGTCAGCTGCGCGCTCTGGCCGACGTGTGCCGGGTTGTCGCCTGGGACGCGCGCGGCTACGGCGACAGCGAGGATTATGCAGGCCCGCTTGCTTTCACTGATTTCGCGGCGGATTTATTGCGCCTGCTCGACCATCTTGAGGTCGAACGCGCCCATCTGTGTGGCCTGTCGATGGGCGGGCGGATCGTCCTCGACTTCTACGAGCGCCACCCAGGGCGCGTGGCGAGCCTCATTCTGGTCGACACTTTCCCGGGCTTCGATGCCTCCTTTTCCGAGGAAGGTCGCGAGCGCTTCGTGCGCGAACGCCGCCAACCGCTGGTCGACGGCAAGCAGCCCGCCGACATCGCACCGGCCGTCGCCCGCACTTTGGTCTCGACTTCCGCATCGGCGGCCGTGGTGCAGGAACTCATCGACAGCATATCCATGCTGCATAAAGACTCCTACCTCAAGACTATCGAAGCCATGACCATGTATCAGCCGGTCGCTGACCTCGCTGCCATCAAAGTGCCGGTACAGATCATCGTCGGCGCTGAAGACAAGCTCACGCCACCGGCGGTGTCGCGCAAGATGGCGGCGGCCATCTCCGGTGCGCGCCTGTTGGAACTGGAAAACAGCGGACACCTCAGCAATATCGAAGCGCCGGCGGCCTTCAATGCCTGCGTTCGCAAGTTTCTCGCCTCGCTTTCATGACCGCAGGCGCGACATCGCTAGCCACCGTCGCTTCTGCCGGGCGTGTCGATGCCGTGGGCGTTATCGTAGGCAGGTGATCTGCGAGACGGTCCGCGCTCACGACGCGGCGGCCAGCTCCGGTGTCGGCGGCGCGCCGTCGCCGTCGATTTCGATACGATTGCGTCCGCCACTCTTGGCGGCATACAAGGCGCGATCAGCTCGGCGCAACAAACTCTCGGTATCAAAACCTTCCAGGCCACGCGCATGGATCAGGCCGATGGAAACCGTAAGCTGGCCTTTCTCGCCGGTCGTGTGAGGGGTATTCAGATCGCGCACGCCGTCGATAATCGATTCGGCAATGAATAGGGCATCGTTGCTGCTCACGCCCGACGAAACGATGCAGAATTCCTCACCGCCGTAACGGAACACAAGATCACTGGCACGACGTGCCGAGCCGCGGATAACCTCGGCCACTTGCTTCAGCGCACGGTCGCCGGCGATGTGCCCGTAATTGTCGTTGTATCTCTTGAAATGATCGATGTCGATCATGTAAACCGCCAGCGCCTCATTACTACGCCGAGCGCGGTTGAACATGTTGACGAACAGTTCATCGAAGAGCTGACGGTTGTAGGTATTGGTCAGCGAGTCGGTGTGGGACAGCCGGCTGATGGTGCGGATGTTGGCTTCGTTGGACCGCGTGAATACATACATCGCGTAGGCGAGCGTTGGATAGGCAAGCACTAGAATCGCGACCGATAGCGGCTCGTAGCCATGCCGGCGCAGATAGAAAACCACCGCCAGACCGAGCAGATGCACGCTGGTCCAAAAGCTCCCGCGGCGGCTACCCATGACCAGGTAGGCAATCATCGGCACCAGCATTTGCCACGGCTTGTTATCGATCAGCTCGTTGCCGAAATAGATACCGATCCAGGTGATGGCCATGCACAGCGCAATCAGTCCATTGGCGCAGAACTGCCGCGCTACCTGCCGCACATTATGTAGATAGCACAGCCCGTAGATGCACAGAAAGAAAGCGCCGGTCGCCAAGGTCAGTCCATTGATACCGATCACGACGTAAGCCGGTATTACAAACAGCGACAAAGCTGTGGCGATATACAAAAAACGCGACAATACCTCGGCACGGAAGGCCGCGATTTTCGTTTCGCCGGGATCGGCTGGTTGCTGGGACTGGGACATGATCAACTTCGTTGCTTCCTGCTCGTTGTGCTGCCACGCCGCGCGCACGGCCCATCATCGCGTCGCGCTGGCCGGCACACCCTAACCAAGTACGCCAACCCCGCCCACGAACCATGTCGCGTTCCTGCAGCATTGACGCAATAGTTCACAGTCTCATAACCGCACTGAGAGGCCGGGTTCATTGCCGTCAGCGCTGCTCATGGTGGCACAATGAGGGTCCGCGCGTGCCCTTCGCCACCGCCCGTAGCCGACGAGATAGACGTGCATGACCGAGTCGCTGCCAACGCCCATCGAAGCATCAACCATCGAGGTGCTGATCGAAGTCCCGCGCGGCAGCTTCGTTAAACGGGACGCGCGTGGCGCTGTCGAATTCCTCTCGCCCCTGCCCTGCCCATTCAACTACGGCTGCATACCGCCGCTTGCGGCGCCCGATGGCGACGCCCTTGATGCCGTCGTGCTCGGGCCACGACTGCCAATAGGACAGCGCACACGGACCATCGTGCGTGCGACCGTCGCCTTCGTCGATGCCGGTCAGCAGGACGATAAAGTCATCTGCTGCGCGCTCGAACTCACGGCCAGCGAGCGTCGCCTGGTGCTGGGCTTCTTCCATCTCTATGCGTTGTGCAAACGGCTTATGAACCGCGCACAAGGACGCGGCGGGCCAACCCGCTGTCTGGGCTGGCGTGATGCTGCCGTCATTGCGACCAGCACCCCCTCGTGACGAAGCTCACCGGCCTCGTGCCATTTAAAATCCCTCACGAGGTGTCTCGAACGCCGCCATGAAATCGCCCAGAGGGGTCTCAACCAGACCGTGCAGCACGCCAGCCCGATCGGCCGGGTCGCGGTTTTGACTGAGTTTGAATTTGCCCACGACGCGCTCGACCTGCAACTCGACGCCGACCACCGCCGCCAGCATGCGCTCCGTATAGGCTGGCGGCGCGTCGTCGAGCTGCCACGGCTGCGCGCGCTGTGCCTCGTGCACTGCGGTCAGTCCTTCCACCAACGCGCGCACCCAACGCGCATCGTCGATCGCGCGCAGTTGGCCATGCACATGCAGCACTGCGTAGTTCCAGGTTGGCACCACTTGACCGTTAATCGCCTTACTGGGGTATAGCGCGGGCGAGACATAGCCCTGCGGCCCCTGAAAGATGGCCAGTGCCGGCAGCCCCGCGCCGATCTGCTGCCACAGTGGATTGGCGCGCGCCACATGACCGCGCAGCACGCTGAGCGTGGCATCGGGCAACAACGGTATATGGTTGGCGAGCAGGCCATCGGGGCCGTGACAGACCAGGGTCGCGAGCGGATGAGCCCGCACCAAGGCCACCAGCACCGCAGCACGCGTCTCGTCGAAATGCTCGGGGAGATACATGAAACAGCCTCGCCTCAGTCGTCGGGGGTCTCTAAGCCCAAGCGCTGATGCCACTCGGAAATCGCCTCCAGCGGATAGTCCTCGAAGCGCTTGTCGCGCTTGCCCATCACCAGCGGCACCCAGCTCGCTTTGGAATCGAGCATCAAATGCGTACGTTCCGGCGCGACCGGCAATTCGCTATCGAGGGCCGAAGCGAAGGGATGAATGAGCGCCGGCCAACGCGGGTCCCATACCCACAGCGCACTGCCACATTCGCCGCAGAAATGACGTTCAGCCGGACTGCGTTTGGCGCGCCCGCCGCGCGCGCCAGGCATCATGGCGCGATAGACCTTGACGAACTTGCGTCCGCGCACTTTCAGCGTCCCATTGTCACCACCGAGATTGATGGCATAGCCACCACCCCCAGCCGTCTTGCGACAGATAGAGCAGTAACAGACATTGAACGGATAGGGATGCCGTGACAAGAGCTTGAATTTCACTTTGCCGCAATGGCACGAGCCCTCAAGTTGCACGGTGTGCTGCTCCAAATACCGATGAAGTCTGGACGTTATTGATCAGCAACGATAGGCGTCAGGTTCGCAACCGACGCAATCACCATCAACACCTGTTCAGGCCAGCGCCCGTTGCAATGTCACGCGGTCAAGATTGCCGCCTGATACCACCACCGCGACTCGTCGCCCGCGCATGCGTTCGCGCTCGTTGATCAGCGCCGCAAGCGGCGCGGCTCCTGCCCCTTCGACCAGATTGTGGGTATCGGCGTACAAGGCCGCAATCGCAGCTAACACCTCGTCGTCAGATACCCGCACCACGCGTGCGACCCCGCTACGCAGATAGCGCAACGCCGCCGGCGATGGCACGCGTACCGCTAAACCGTCGGCCAGCGTATCGGCACTCGCCGTACTTACTACTTCGCCGCGTTCGAAAGACTGTGCGTAGGCATCGGCATGGGCCGAGACCACGCCGATGATTTCGGTGCGCAGTCCGAGCGCGTTGCGCGCGGCGAGCATGCCAGCAATGCCGGAGCCGAGGCCAATCGGCACATAGACCGCGTCGAGATCAGGCACCGCGCGCAGCAGCTCATAGGCATAGGTACCGACGCCTTGCACCAGCCACGGGTGGAAAGACGGAATCGGGCACAAACCGCGCTCCGCCGCGAGTAGCGTGGCGTAGTCCAGCGCCGCATTGAAATCCTCGCCGTGCTCGATCAATTCGACACCCAGCGCAGCCATGGCGCGATTCTTGTCGAGATTATTGCCATAGGGCACCACGATCACGGCGCTCAGATCGTGGCGACGTGCCGCATAGCCGATGCTCTGGCCATGGTTGCCGCGCGTCGCCGCCACCACACCGCGCACGGCGGGCCGCGCCTCACTCAGCTGCTGCATGAACCACAAGCCGCCACGCACTTTGAACGCACCGGTCGGCAGATGGTTCTCGTGCTTGACCCACACCTCGCAGCCACAGCGCTCGGCCAGCAGCGGCCAGGCCAATTGGGGCGTCGGCAGCAGTTCCGTATAGATTTCCTGCGCGGCGCGGGCAAAATCGGCGGCGCTCAGCGGCTGCGTGAGCAAATCCCGCGCCGGCAGACTCTCGACTGCGACCATTCAAGACGCCCGATGATGCGCAGCTTCGGCGCGCGCGGCCAGCTCGCGGCCCTGGCGCTCGACGACTTTACACAGCCGTGCCGGTTCGAAACCAAGCATGGCGAGGCCCGGCGCGGCATTGGCGACCTCGTGGTAGCTTGCCAATAGACCATCGCGAAGCTGACAGATGGCCACCCCTTCGAACAGCGCGCGCCGCCCCTGCGCACCCGCCATGCGACTGTCATAACTGAACACGTAGCGCGCATAGCCGGTACGCCCATCGGATACCGGCTGGTGGATGTCCCAGATGAAGGCGCTCGCATCGCGATGAAAGTAGTCGGACACCATACGCGCAATGTCGGCCTTGGCGAAGGCGCCGTAGAAGACGTCGTGGTAGACGCCGTCGTCGGTAAAGCAGCTGGCCGCGGTCGCGCCATCACCAGCGACGATGGCCTGTGTCAAACGCATGATCAGGTCGTGGAATTCCATCGTGCTGTGCTCCCCTCCACGCCCTCCGTGACGGCGCGCGGAGACGGCAAAAAAATCGCTACGGCTAGCCCGTCACGCTGTTATAGTCTTTACTGCTACGCACGTCCACGCGGTGGCGGTCATCCGGTTTCCAAGGCCGGCATACCCGCTGCCCTGGAGTCGCGATCGCAGGCGGCACGATACGTCGGCCGCTCTCGCAGGCCATGCCGGGCCCGCCGGGCGTGGTCAATTCCCGTACCGACCGCAAGAGTCGCGACCGGAACACATCATTCAAGGGGAGACACCCATGACGCAAGCACTGTCCGTCGAGGATCTGCTCGACGCGTATCGCACGATGAAGACCATTCGTGAATTTGAGGACCGCGTCCACATCGAATTCGCCAAAGGCGGCATTCCAGGCTTCGTCCATTTGTATGCTGGCGAGGAAGCGTCGGCGACCGGCGTCGGCATGCATCTGCGCATCGACGACCGCCTGGCCAGCAATCACCGCGGCCACGGCCATTGCATTGCCAAGGGCGTCGAAGTCAAAAGCATGATGGCGGAGATCTACGGCAAGCGCACCGGCACCTGCCACGGCAAGGGCGGCTCGATGCACATCGCCGATCTCGACACCGGCATGATGGGCGCTAATGGCATCGTCGGCGGCGGTCCGCCGCTGGCTTGCGGTGCGGCGCTGGCCGCCAAGCGCCGCGGCAAAGGTGGACTCGCGGTGGTTTTCTGTGGCGACGGCGCGTCCAATCAAGGCACGGTGTTCGAAGCCATGAATCTCGCCACGGTATGGAAGCTGCCAGTGGTGTTCGTGTTCGAGAACAACGGCTACGCCGAGGCCACCGATAGCCGTTTCTCGGTCTCCTGCAAGGATATCGCCGAGCGCGCCGTGGGCTTCGGCATGCCGGGCCGAATTGTCGATGGTCACGATTTCTTCGCGGTCTACGAGGCCTTCGCCGAGGCCGCCGCACGGGCCCGTCGTGGCGATGGGCCCTCGCTCATCGAGCACAAGATCGATAGGTTCTTTGGTCACTTCGAGGGCGACAACCAGAAGTATCGTCCCAGCGGCGAAGTCGCGCGTCTGCGCGAGGAAAAGTGTTGCATCAAGCGCTTCACTAAGGCCGTCACCAGCGACCACGGCATCACCTCCCAACAGCTCGCCGCCATCGATGACGAAGTCGCAAGACTCATTGATGAAGCGGTGGCCTTTGCTGAGACTACCCCCGAACCCGATGCGTCGGATCTTCTGACCGACGTCTACATCAAGTACTGAGGAGACGGCCCGTGGCTAGAAAAATCACTTACCAGCAGGCCATCAACGAAGCGCTCGACCAGGAAATGGCGCGCGACGAAAACATCGTGCTGATGGGCGAAGACGTGGTCGGCGGCTCCGGCAGTGACGGCGAGATGGACGCCTGGGGCGGCGTGCTCGGCGTGACCAAAGGACTGTACGGTAAATACGGCGATCGCATCATGGACACCCCGATCAGCGAATCGGGCTTTGTCGGCGCGGCGGTCGGCGCGGCTGCCTCAGGCCTGCGCCCGGTGTGCGAACTCATGTTCATCGATTTCATGGGCGTGTGTTTCGACCAGATCTTCAACCAAGCGGCGAAGTTCCGTTATATGTTCGGTGGCAAGGCCGAGACACCGGTCGTGATCCGCACCATGTATGGCGCCGGCTTCCGCGCCGCAGCCCAGCACTCGCAGTGCCTTTACCCCTTGTTCACCCACATCCCAGGCTTGAAGGTTGTGCTGCCGTCTTCGCCCTATGACGTAAAGGGCTTGCTCATTCAAGCCATACGCGACAACGACCCCGTCATCTTCTGCGAACACAAGGTGCTCTACACCCTCGAAGGCGACGTGCCGGAAGAGTCCTACACCATCCCCTTCGGTGAAGCGAATATCGTGCGCGAAGGCGACGACGTCACCATCGTCGCCTTTGGCCGCATGGTGCACCAGGCCATGAAAGCAGCGGCGTTACTGGCCAAGGAAGGCATCAGCTGCGAAGTCATCGACCCGCGCACCACCTCGCCGCTGGACGAAGATTCGATTCTGGAATCGGTCGAGAACACCGGTCGCTTAGTGGTGGTCGACGAGGCCTCGCCGCGCTGCGGTATGGCCGCCGACATCTCAGCGCTGGTGGCAAGAAAAGGCTTCAGCTCGTTGAAGGCGCCGATCGAATTGGTGACCCCGCCCCATACGCCGGTACCCTTCAGTGGCAAGCTCGAAGATCTTTACGTGCCCAATGCCGATCGGGTCGCTGCGGCGGTGCGCGCCACGGCGGGGTATGGCCGATGAGCACAGCCAAAATAGTCGCGATTACCATGCCTAAGTGGGGGCTCTCCATGCAGGAGGGCAAGGTGGTCGAATGGCTGGCCGAGGAAGGTGCCGTGCTGAAACTCGGCGACCAGGTGGTGGATATCGAGACTGAGAAAATCGCCAATACTTTCGAGGCACTCGACGCTGGCATCCTGCGCCGTCGCGTCGCGCAGCCCGACGAAGTCTTGCCGATCGGCGCGTTACTGGGCGTGCTGGCGCCGGCCGAGGTCTCGGACGCCGAGGTCGATGATTACATCACCGAGTTCCAGAAAAACTACGTACCGCCACCACCGGCCGAAGAAGGCGCCGGTGACGGCTACCTATTCGTCGAGGCGGGCGGCTACAAGCTGCGTTATTCGAAGCTGGGCGATAGTGAGCGTGTCGCCATTCTGCTGCACGGCTTCGGCGGCGACGCGGCGGGTTGGTTATTCAACCAGGGTGCACTGGCGGCCCATGCCACGGTCTATGCCCTCGACCTACCTGGCCACGGTCAGTCGAGCAAGGCCTTGAGCGACGGCTCGGTAGCGCATCTGGCCGCCACTGTGATTGCCTTTATGGACGCCCTGGAAATTGCACAGGCCGAGCTGATCGGTCATTCCTTAGGGGGTGCGATCGCGATACAGGCGGCGATCGCTCACCCGAATCGCGTCAGCGCGCTGGCCTTGATCGGCTCGGCCGGGTTGGGCACGGAGATCAACGCGGCCTACATCAACGGCTTCATTGCTGCGGAGTCACGCAAGGACATCAAGCCGTTGCTGGAGCAACTGGTCGCCGATGCAGCGCTGATCAGTCGCAGCCTCATCAACGACATCCTGCAATTCAAACGCATTGATGGGGTAAAGTCGGCGCTTACTGCCATCGCCCAGGGCTTTCAGGATGGCGCTAAACAGACCGTCGATCTGCGCGCTAGCCTCGCCAGTCTCGACATCCCTATCAAAGTCATCTGGGGCGCAAAAGACGCGATTATTCCGGCCAGCCATGCGGCCGGTCTGCCGGCCAATGTGACGGTCACCGTGCTCGACGGCTTCGGTCATCTGGTGCAGCTGGAGGCCGCGGCCGAGGTCAATAAGCTGCTGGTTTGATCGGGGACTCGCCCTCGTTCCCCCTGTGGGTGGGATCTCAGTCCCACCCACAAGGGGCGAGCCAGGCTTGAGCGCGGATTTAAACCCGCGCCTCCAGAATCAAGTTGAACGGCGTCGCCACCACCTTGCGGAAATGCCTATAGCCCGCTTCTTCGAAAATCTTCCGCAAGCGCGTCTCGCCCGCCTGGGCGCCCAGCGCGAGCCCGACCGGCTCAGACAAGGAGTGCGCACAGCACAGCGTGGTCGAGCTGCTGTAGTACAGGCGGCTGACGGCATTGATGTTCTGCTCCAAGTGATCGTTAGCGAAGGGTTCGACCAGCATCACCGTGCCGCCGGGCGCCAACGCCTGGGCAGCGTGCCGCGCGGCACCGACTGGATCGCCCATGTCGTGCAGACAATCGAAGAAACAGATTAGATCGAAGCCCTTCGCGCCAAAGGTGGTGGATTTCCCCACTTCGAAACTGACGCGGCCGGCGAGGCCAGCGGCCTCGGCATTGGCTCGCGCCGCGTCTATCGAGCCGGCATGGGCATCGATGCCATGAAAGTTCGAATTGGGAAAAGCCTCGGCCATCAGCAAGGAGGAATGGCCATGGCCGGTGCCAACGTCGGCGACCCGCGCACCCTGGCTGAGCTTGGCGACCACACCCTCCAAAGCCGGCAACCACTCCGGTACCAGCGAGCCGCGATAGGAATTACGGAAGAAGGCCGCCACGCCGCAGAACAGTCGCGGATGATGCTCACCCCAAGGGAAGCCCTCGCCGGTCTTGAAGACCTGTGCCGAACGCTCCTCGTCCATCCACATCGAGGCCGCCACTTCCCACGCCGCCGGAAAATAGCAGGGACTATTCTCGTCGGCCAGCACCGTGGCCTGCTCCGGCGTCATTTCGAAGCTCTGATCCTCAGGGTGGTAGAGCAGATACTCAGCCGCCACTTGGCTGTGCAGCCATTCGCGCACATAGCGCTCAGCGCATTCCGCGCGGCGCGCGACTTCCGGCGAGCTGAGGCGCCCGGCGCCGGCCATGACCTTGTACAGACCCAGTCGGCGACCGAGGCTGACCATCACGCCACTCGCGCCCGCCGCCAGATCGCCAAAAGCGCGACCGATGAGTTGATTGAGACGATCAGGATCAACGGACATTACTGACTCCCCATAACTATTGATGTGATGTCAGTGTAGGCCAAGCAAGGGGCTCGCTGTCAGCGTCATAAGGCTAAAAAAATTAGCGTCCGATGCGCAGTTTTTCCAAGTCCGCAACCAGGCCCACCAGCGGCGCGATGTCATTTGCGGGCGCGTTCCAGTCCGCGTGCAAAATCGATAGTGTGATGTAGTGCTGGGCGAACAGGCCTGTATCCGCTTCGGCATCGGCGCGACCTGCGGCATCAACTGCTATGGTGCTCAGCACGCGCGCCTGCCCGGGACGCTCTGGGTAGATCAGGCGAAAACCGCCGTGGCGACTGAGCGGCGCGAGTCTGACGCCTTGAATGTCCCCCGCCGCCCGCGCCGGCACATTGATATTGAGCACCGTGGCCGGTGGCAGTAAGGGGCCATGCTTGGCCTGTGTCGCCAATAGTCCGATCACCTGCGCCACCAAACGGCCGGCCAGCGGATAAGCGGCGACCGTACTCGGAAAGGGTGTCGGTACGGCCTTGGCCTCATCGAGTTCGAGGCCGACAGAGACCGCGATGGCCGGCACCCCGAGCTGCGCTGCCATGACCGCCGCGCCCACCGTGCCGGAACTGACCGCGTTGGCGCCGAGGTTCTGACCGAGATTCGCACCTGACACCACGATATCCGGCGGCCTGCCGGCCAACAGTCGCGAAATTCCATAGGACGCGCAGTCTGCCGGACTACCATCCAGCGACCAGGTGTGATGGCCATGATCGGCGAGTGCAATCTCGCCGAGGGTGATGCGCACACCGCTGCCGCTCTGCTGGGTGAGAGGCGCGACCACCGACACCGCGTAGCCGGCCTGTTCGAGCGCGGCGCGCACTGCCTTTAAGCCAGTGGCCTCGAAGCCGTCGTCATTGGTCAGCAGCACGCGTAGCGGTTCGTCGCCGGCCCACGCAGTATTCATCAAGAGCGCCATCAGCACGCCCGCTAGCAGCCATCCTCGTCGCAGCATCGTCCTCTCCTTTCGTCGTTATGGCCCGCCTGATTTTCTTCAAGGCCGGCGCTAAGCTAAGGTTGAGAATGCCCTGAATAAGAGTCTCGGCGCATGGTGCGTCGCAGCGCGCTGCGGGCCTCACAAGCGGCTGCAAAAAAGCCCGCCCGGCAGCCCCGATCGACCCTAAAGGGGGGTGTCGTCGCAACCAGGATAAGCGGTTAGACTACCGGCGCTTATTCCCGCCGTTGCTCGTTTCCAGGGGAGTCATCGTGGATTTCAGATACAACGATAAAAGTCGCCAGCTACTCGAACAGGTTCGTGCCTTCATGAAGGAGCACGTCTACCCCATCGAAGAAGAGATTTATAACTTCAACCACGATCCCAAGAATCTGTGGGTAGTCCCGCCGCAGATCGAGGCGCTGAAAAAAATCGCGAAAGACATGGGCCTGTGGAATCTGTTCCTGCCCCACGAATATCACGACTACAGCCCCGGCCTGACCAATCTCGAATACGCACCGCTGTCGGAAGAAATGGGCCGCGTGCACTTCTCCTCCGAAGTTTTCAACTGCAGCGCGCCGGACACCGGCAATATGGAAGTGCTCGCCCGCTACGGCACCCCCGAACAGAAGAAGCAATGGCTCGAACCGCTGCTGGCTGGGCAGATCCGTTCGTCCTACCTCATGACCGAGCCACAGGTCGCGTCGTCCGATGCCACCAATGTCGAGACTTCCATCAAACGTGACGGTGACGAATACGTCATCAATGGCCGCAAATGGTGGAGCTCCTGCGTATTCGACCCGCGCAACAAGATCTACATCTTGATGGGTAAGACCGACCCGAGCGCCTCACGCCACACCCAGCAGTCGATGGTGCTGGTGCCGGCCGGTACGCCCGGCTTCGAAATCGTGCGTTCGCTGCGCGTGATGAACGACTACCACTCACCCCATGGCCATGGTGAAGTGCGCATGACCAATATGCGCGTGCCGGTTGCCAACCTGCTGCTCGGCGAGGGCCGCGGTTTCGAAATCGCCCAGGGCCGCCTTGGGCCGGGCCGTATTCACCATTGCATGCGCCTCATCGGCGCCGCGCAACGAGCCCTGGAACTCATGTGCACACGGGTCGAAAGCCGCGTTGCGTTCGGCAAGAAGCTGTCGGAGCAGTCAAGCATCCGCCAGGACATCGCAAAATCCCGTTGTGAAATCGAGCAAGCTCGCCTGTTGACGCTGTGGGCCGCCGATCGTCTCGACCGCGAAGGCAATAAAGCCGCCAAGGACGCGATTGCGATGATCAAGATCACCGTGCCGCAGATGTGCCAGACCGTTGCCGATCGGGCGATGCAATCACACGGCGGCATGGGTGTCTGCCAGGACACGCCGCTGCCGGAGATATTCAGCTACGCGCGGGCCATCCGCCTGGCCGATGGCCCGGACGAGGTGCACATGTCGCAGCTGGGCAAACTGACCATCCAGCAGACGCTGGCGGGTTGAACGCAGGTCACGAGCAACTTGGCATCGAGAGGTAATCACT
>JANLSI010000356.1:0-3524 GCA_031362345.1 Pseudomonadota bacterium | reverse complement strand
CAGCCTGAACGCCGGCAGCGTCAACTCTGCCGTGACATCCTCATAAATCAATTCCACGGCTAAACCGATCGCAAGCGTGCTGCTGTCGGCGCCGCGCAGCGGTGCTTGCATGCGCACACCTTCATCGAGATCGACCATCACCGTTACAAACGGGCTCTCGCGTTTGAACGCGAAGTGGAAGGGATGGTGATTGACGGTCCAGCTGTGAATGTGTCCGCGGCCGCTGGCCGGCACCCACACGCTGGCCATGGCGTAACACTGGTCGCAGACCGGGCGCGGGTAATGACGCACGGTATGGCACTGCTGGCAGGCTTGCAGTACTAGACGATGTTCGCGCAAGCCATCCCAATAGGGCTGGGTCAAGGGACTCGATTCAGGCAGGGGCTTGTCGTAGGGCGGGTTCATGACCGAACTCATCGGTGCAGGATGGCGATCGAACCATCGCCCAGATCGCCATAACCCGTGACCAGACCGACTTCGGCATCGGCAACCTGGCGCGCGCCAGCCTGGCCGCGCAGCTGGCGGGTCAGTTCGACAATGTGATTCATGCCGGCAATATGCGCTTGGGAGAGCAGGCCGCCGTGGGTGTTGACCGGTAGCTCGCCGCCCAGCGCAATGCGTCCACCCTGCACAAAGGCACCGCCTTCGCCCTTAGCGCAGAAACCCATGTCTTCGAGTTGGCACAGCACGATATAGGTGAAGCAGTCATAGATCTCAGCGACGTCGATGTCTTGATGGGTGACACCGGCCATGGCGAAGGCCTTGGGCGCGGCTTTGGCCAGACCGATGCGAGTGATGTCAGGACGTTGGGTAATGGTGCTCGGTGAATCGGGATGGCCTTCCGCCACGCCGCCAATATAGACCGGCGTTTGGCGCAGGTCGCGTGCGCGCTCGGTGCGACTGATGACGACCGCCGCCGCGCCGGCGCTTTCCAGACAGCAGTCATACAGCCGCAGTGGATCGGCAATCATGCGCGAGGCCTGATGGTCGGCCAGGGTCATCGGCTTTTGCATCATGGCGTTGTCATGCAATTGCGCGTGCTGGCGAAAAGTCACGGCGATTTCGCCCAGCTGCGCGCTGGTGGTGCCATAAAGTTCCATGTGACGGCGCGCCATCGGCGCGTAGAACTGCGCAGGCGCGACCGTGCCCATCGGCATCTCGAATTCACCGACCAGTTTGAATTGCGGCATCTGGCCGATGCGATCGGTGACGCGGCCAGTCGATAAGGCACCACGGCCGAGTGTGATCAAGACATGATTGGCGAGGCCGCCGGCCACCGCCAGGGCGGCATTCTGCAGTGCCGCCACCGAACTCGCGCCGCCCATGGGCGTCAGCGCCGAGTAACGCAGATCGGGTAAGCCGAAATTGGTAATGAAGTCTTCGGCGAGCACGCCGCCCATGGCGTAGGGCACCACGCCGTCGATGTCTTTCGGTGACAGTCCGGCATCGGCGATTGCCGCGAGGGCGGCTTCGAAGGTTAACTCTGCCTGAGTGCGAGTGGTTTCACGAGTGTATTGGGTTTCACCGATGCCGGTAACGCAGGCTTTGTCGCGCATACTCATTGCCCTCCCTCAGGCCAGGCCCGCGACGGGCAGCAGCGCGCCGTGAATGGCGCGTGCGGCGTCGGAACCGAGAAAACACATGACCGCCGCCAGATCGATAGGCGCTACCCAGCGGCTGAAATCGGCATCGGGCATGTCGCCGCGATTGATCGGGGTGTCGAGGATGCTCGGCAACACCGCGTTGACATTGATGCCTTTGCTGCGCAACTCCTTGGACAGACTCTCGGTCAAGCGCATGACGGTGCTCTTGGCCACACAGTAGGCGCCCATATTGGCCTGGCCTTCGCGCGCCGAAAGAGCGCCGACGTTAACGATGCTGCCACGGCCGCGCGCCAGCATGCCAGGCACCACGGCGTTGATCATGTTGCGTGTGGTGGTGACGTTCATGCGCGTCATGTGATCCCACTGCTCGGACGTGGTCTCGTGCACGCTCGGCCCCATGGCGAAGCCGCCGGCGATATTGAGCAGTACATCGACGCGGCCCAGTTCCGCTACGCAAGCAACAGTGGCGGCGACATCGGTGAGATCAAGTGTGTAGCGGCGCCCACCGGGTGGGCCGTCGAAACGCAGGTCGAGTGCGACCACCGCAGCGCCCTGGCTGGTGGCGAGTTCCACGGCAACCCGCCCGAGTGCGCCGTTGGCGCCGGTCACGACCACGACTTTATCTTGCAGCATGACGCTCTCCTGAAAGAACACGCGGCGCGAGTCTAACACAGGGTTTTCGAGCGGCCTGCTCCACGAACGGTGGTGCCTGGAGCGTGGCTAGCCGTGCTAGATTCGCGCACTGCCACCAACCCGAGGGGAGCGTCATGCACGTCGGATACACGCCTATTTTTCAGAATCCCGGCAACCTCCGTGCGGATGCCGATGTCTATCGCGAGGAAGTGCGCCTGGCTGAAATGGCTGAGCCGCTGGGCTTCGACTCGGTGTGGGGCATCGAGCACCATTTTACCGACTACACCATGTGTCCTGACGTCGTACAGTTTCTAACCTACATGGCTGGCCGCACGTCGAAGGTCAAACTCGGTTCCAGCGTCATTGTGTTGCCGTGGCACGACCCGATGCGGGTCGCCGAGCAGATCTCGATGCTCGATCATTTATCCGGCGGACGCATGATCCTCGGCCTTGGACGTGGTCTGGGTAACGTTGAGTATTCGGGCTTCCGCATCGATCAAGGAGAAGGTCGCGAGCGCTTTGTCGAATACGCTGAGCTACTGCTCGAAGGTCTGGAGCGTGGCTATATGGAAGGCGGCGCCCAGACCCAACAGCCGCGTCGCGATATTCGCCCCTTTCCGCTTAAATCCTTCCGTGGTCGTTCCTATGCGGCGGCGGTGTCGCCGGAGTCGATGCCGATCATGGCCAAACTCGGCGTCGGCCTGCTGGTCATTCCACAGAAGCCGTGGGATGTCGTGAAACAGGATTTCGCGATCTATACCGAGGCCTATCAGAAGGTCAATGATTGTGCGCCACCGCCACCGCTGTGCGGCGGGTTTTTCTTCGTCGATAAGGACGCCAAGCGCGCTGAGGCCATGGCCTACCAATGGATCAGCGCCTACTACCACACCGCGATGAAACATTACGAGATGACCGGCGAGAAATTCGGCCAGCACAAGGGCTACGAGTTCTACCGCAATGTCGGCAAGTATATTTCGCGGCACGGCATGGACGGCGCAGCCAAGGACTTCACCGACCTCATGCCGTGGGGCACACCGGCGCAGGTGCTGGAGAAGATTGCCTACATCCGCGAGGTTATCAATCCGAACGGCATCTTGTGCAATCTGAGTTATGCCGGCATGCCGCACGACGAGGCCGAGCGCAACCTGCGCTGTTTTGCGCAATACGTGTTGCCAGAGCTGAAGAAGTGGCAGACCACACCCTTCGCGGAACCGGCGATGTTGAATATTCGAGCGGCGTAAGCAGCTAAGACCCTCACCCTAGCCCTACCCATGAACCGTTCCTAAA
>JANLSI010000341.1:0-5312 GCA_031362345.1 Pseudomonadota bacterium | reverse complement strand
CGGGTGGTCGGCCGCACGCTGGGCAAGGGTTTGGTGACCAATGACGGGCCCGACTGGGCCAAACAGCGCCGGCTCATGCAACCGGTGTTCGCCAACCGCGCGATCGACAAGTTCGACGACACCATCAACGACATGACGGCCCAGCTTGCGTGCACTTGGATGGCCAAACGTGCCGACGAAACCGTATGGCTGGACCGCGATATGAGCCGCGTGACCTTTCAAATCGTGAGCCGCACGCTGTTCGGTGCCGACATCGACGACGCCGCCGACGAAATGACTGAGATCCTCCACATCGTCAACCAGCACCCGCTCAAACTGGCCTCGCTACTGACGCTCTGGCCGTGGCTGCCGGTGCCGAGCAATCAGCGCTTTGCGCGCATCAAAGCGCGTCTCGATGCCATCGTTGACGGGCTGGTTGAGCAGCGTATCGCGCAAGGTGATCAGGGTCGCGCTGACATCGTCGATCGCCTGCTGGCAGCACGCGACATCGAGAGCGGCGAAGGCATGAGCCGCGCGCAGATGCGCGATGAATTGATCACTTTGCTGTTGGCCGGCCACGAAACATCCGCCACCGCCCTGGTGTGGACTTATCACTTGCTCGGCCAACATCCCGACATCGAGGCACGTCTGGTCGAAGAGCTTGATCGCGAACTCGGTGGCCGCGTCGCCCACAGCGCCGATCTGCCGCGACTACCCTATCTGAAACAAGTGGTACAGGAATCGATGCGACTCTACCCGCCGGTGTGGGGCATCGCGCGACGCGCTAACGAAGACGCCGAATTTGGCGGTTATCGGCTGCCAGCCGGCGCTTACGTCTCGATTTCCATGTATGCCCTGCACCGACATCCGGAATACTGGCCGAACGCCGATCGCTTCGACCCCGACCGCTTCGATGCCAAGCGCAACGAGCAGCGCCATTCCTATTGCTACATCCCGTTCTCGGCCGGGCCGCGGGCCTGCATCGGTGCCAGCATGGCAATGCTTGAGATCCAGCTGGTGCTGGCGCAACTGCTGCAACGCTTCCGGGTGCGGCCGCTGGCAGACTTCAAAGTCATCCCGCAGGCGGTGGTCACCTATAAGACCCGCGCCGGCATGCCAGTCACGATCACGCCGCGCTGAAGGGCACCGACCGTCGTGCAGTTATCTTTGTCAAAACTTCACGCCATGATCAGACGTTTCTTGCTGTGCCTGCTATGCGCCGCGCTGTTGCTACCCGTCACTGTCATCGCCGGCGGCGTGCAGGTGCAAAATCTCGATGGTCGTCACGCCGGCCTCGGCGACTTCCTGAGCAAGGACAAATGGACACTAGTCATGATCTGGACCACCTATTGCGACGCCTGCCGCAAGCAGTATCCGCTGATCTCCGCATTCCACACCACGCATAAAAACCAGGACGCCACCGTGCTCGGCATCTCACTCGATGGCTATGACCAGCAGGAGAAAATCAAAACCTACCAGGCCGCCCATGCGCAGAACTTCCCGAGCGTGATGGCCGACGCCGACGAATTCATCACCAAGTATCAGCGCACCACCGGCGAGCCCTTCACCGGCACGCCAAGCTATCTGCTATTCGATGCCAAGGGTAGCCTGCGCGCCTATATCGACGGCTTGATTTCGATCGCCGACATCGAGGCTTACATCAAGCATTGAGCGCGTGGCCGCGCTGCGCATGAGCGCCATTAATTGCCGCCCGGAGTCATAGGTCGTCCGGCATGCTGTGGCCCTTGGCGCGCTTGGCGCGCATGTAGCGCAGATTGTGCTCGCATACCCCTGCGATCAAGGACACCGCTGCGCTGACCGGCTGGCCATTTTCTTCGAGCTGACGGCGCTTGTCGGGGTTATTCGACAACAGGCGGATGGCACGGCCGCGCAACAGATGGCGTAACACAATGGCGGCGTCGCTGAAGTCGCGTGAATCTTCGGGCAGGCCGAGCGCGGTATTGGCCTGATAAGTGTTGTGGCCGCCATCCTGCAGGAGATAAGTGATGGCCTTGGCCCACAGGCCGATGCCGCGCCCTTCGTGGCCGCTCATATAGACCACCGCGCCCGCGCCTGCCGCCTTGATCTGTTCAAACGCCTGGTCGAGCTGCGGCCCGCAATCGCAACGAAGCGAGCCAAATACGTCGCCGGTCAGACAGCAGGAATGAATGCGCACCAAGGGCGTAGGCGCCTGGCAGAAGTCCGGCATCGCAAATACCGAATTGACCGACATCGAACTGTGCATGAGTTCGCGGATCGCATCCGCGCCGCCATCGCGCGCGGCATCCTGCACGGCCGACAGTTCAGTGCGTCGCACGAAGGGATACCACTCCAACATGACTTCCAGGCCGCCGATCAGACGCGGGATCGGCACCGGGCCCAGCACCGAAATGAAGGCGTCGGCGTCGGCGGCATTCACCAGCCGTGCTTCGCGATCGAGCGTGACCAGCAGGCGATCGCCCTCAAGCTGGGTGCGAATCGATTTATCGACGTAACTGAACAAGGCGAAATCTCCGAACTAGCGGCGGCCGACAGCGGCGATAGGCCGGTTTCTATGCGGGATGGTGCAAGCCGGCCACCACGGCATGATAAACGCTGGCAAGGTCCAGGTCCCACAGGGCCTCGCCGTTAGCCTCGAGCACTTCGGCCAAGCGCCGCGTGACCAGCGCACGCACATGGGCGCGGCGGCGTTGGTGACGCGCGGCCACCCCATCGAGGTGGCGCAGACGCCACGCGCGATGGGCTTCGGCCGCAGCATCGAGTTCGGCGATGCCGTCGCCGGCCAGCGCCGAGACCAAAACCACCGGCGGATGCCAATCATCGGGTCCATTGGGATGACGCAGCACAGACGCAATTTCGGCGACCATTTCTTTGGCACCCGGCCGGTCGGCCTTGTTGATCACATAGATGTCGCCAGTCTCAAGGATGCCGGCCTTGACCGCCTGCACCATGTCACCGGCGCCCGGCATCAACACCACCACCAGCGTGTCGACCAGCTCGCGCACTTCGTATTGCGACTGGCCGGCGCCGACGGTCTCGACGATCACATCGTCAAAATCGTGCGCTTCAAGCAGCGCCAGTACATTGGCGATATTGTCGGCCAAGCCGTCGCGCGAGCGGCGGCTGGCGAGCGAGCGCACGAACAGTTCGGCATCGTCGCCATGGGCATCGATGCGAATGCGGTCGCCCAGGATCGCGCCCTGGCTGTAGGGACTGCTGGGATCGATGGCAACCACACCGACGCGCCGCTGGTGGGCCAGTCGCGCATTGACAAATCGCCCCAGCAACGAACTCTTGCCGACGCCAGCCGGTCCGGTGATACCACAGCGCCACACTTCGCCGTGGCCGCGAGCGTCGCCCTCCAGTACCGCCAAGGCCTCGGCCACCGAGGCATCGGCAATGCGCGATAGCGCGCGACCGAGGGCGCGACGGTTGATGGGCGCGCGAGCGGTCTCGGCTGCCGTCACGCCAGTCTCCGCGCGACCTCGGCGACGACCTGCTCAAGACTCATCTCACTGTCGAACACACAATCGACGCCACTGGCCATGAGTCCTTCCCAGTCGCCGCGCGGAATGGTGCCGCCAACAAACAGCGCGACATCGTCGGCATGCTCGCGCTTGAGCGCTAGCGCCGTGAGCTTGACCAGTTCCAGATGGCTGCCGGACAGGATGCTCAAACCGACCGCGTCGACGTTTTCCTCGGCCGCCACGCGCGCAATATAGTCCGGCGTTTTGCGCAAGCCGGTATAGATAACTTCGGCGCCGGCGTCGCGCAGCGCCAGTGCGATGACCTTGGCGCCGACATCGTGACCATCGAGACCGGGCTTTGCGATCAGAATCCGTTTGCCCTTGAGTATGCCCGTCATTACAGCTTCACCGGTTCGATGAATTCGCCCCATAGCGCTTTCAATTGCTCGACCATCTCGCCGACGGTGACATAGGCATGGCAGCAGTCGACCAGATAGGGCATGAGGTTCTGACTATTGTCCTTCGCGGCGCGGTCCAGCGCGGTGAGCGTGCGTGCGACAGCGGCTGCATCGCGTTCGTCGCGAATTTTTTCGAACTTCGCGATCACGGCTTGCGAAGTGGCAACACTGGTGGCGAATACCGCGCCGACTTCCTTGTTCTCGCTCTCGTTGCGGAAACGATTGACACCGACCACCACGGCATCACCCTTATCGACGCGCGACTTGCGCTGGTGGGCGCTGCGTGCGATGCGGCGCTGCAGGTAGCCGTCCTCAATGGCCTTGACCACGCCACCGTAATCGGCAATTTCCTTGATCACGCCCTCGATAGCGGCTTCCATCTCGTCGGTCAGGTATTCGACATAATGACTGCCGCCCAGTGGATCGACCGAATCGGCGATGCCGCTCTCATAGGCGATCACCTGTTGGGTGCGCAACGCGAGTTCGGCACTCTGCTCGGTGGGTAATTGAAAGGCTTCGTCGTAGGCACAGGTGAAGATCGATTGTGCGCCGCCCAGGGTGGCGGCCATGGTTTCGACCGCGACCCGCACGACATTGTTATAGGGTTGCGCGGCGGTCAGGGAGGAACCGCCACATACCACACCGGATCCGGGATTGCCGACCATCTCTATTCAAGCCCTCCGTGATTCTTTCCCGGGCGGTTTGCCATACACTATTTCAGGGGATGTAACGATCCATGGTATCGTTGTCGCAGATGACAGAAGTGGGAATTTATACCAGCAGATCGTTATCGATGATGGCACTGCAGGTATTACCGTATTGATTGACAGAAGCAGCCTGTATACGGATTTTCCGGTGGGCAGGATGATCTATGTAAAATGTAAAGGATTGGTGCTGGGAACTTATCATAACTTCGTTCAGTTAGGCGGGTTTATAGATAACTCCAGCGGGCAGCCTGCAGTAGGCAATATCCCGGAATCATTAATAACATCGAAGATTGTGAAAGGCCCGACAGGAATTGGAATTGATTCACTAATATTTGACGTTGCTATTACTGCTTTAAATAATTCATACCAGAGCCGTCTGGTCCGATTGTCTGATGTTGAATTTACTTCTGCGGATGCCAACCAGACCTGGGCGGATATCGTGAATCAACAATCATTGAGCAGGTTTCTGACGAACTGCACCGGGGATGAAGTGGAAGTTCGGTCCAGTAATTTTTCTAACTTTGCCAATAAAAAAACGCCTAAAGGAAATGGAACTATTATAGGTGTATATTCAGTATATAACAGTGACCCGCAAATAACGATCCGCGATACAACGGATGTTGATATGACGGGTATAAAATGTGATGGTTCTGATCCGAGTGCGGTAGATATCTTCTCAGAAAATTTTAACGCCATCACCG